>DATHVL010000380.1:0-4061 GCA_035461325.1 Pyrinomonadaceae bacterium | reverse complement strand
GATTCTTTTATGGCCTTTTCGAAGACCTCTGAATCTTTGGGCGCCTTGTCGGCGGGGATGAGGACCTTTGCATCACCGAACATTGTGTAGCCGTCGCCGGCGCGGGAAACGAGGAAGTCGGAGGTGGCGACGGTATAGATCGCTTCATCCATCACACGCTTACCATTCACAGAGGCCTCAAGGATGCGTTGGCCGGGAAGTCGGCCGGCGTCGAAGGTAAATTTCATGCCGCTTATCTGTGGAAATCGGCCGGGTTCGTTGTCTTCGGCTGAGCGCGCGACACTGTGCTCGAGGACCTCCATTAGCGTCTTGCCGGTCAGTTCGATCTTGATGATCGGGTTATTGAAGGGCAGCATCGAGAGTACGTCGCGCTTCGTCAGGGGACCTGGGTTGTAGCTGAGATCGGCGCGTATAGAACCGCCGTTGACGAAGCCGATGTCGGCACCGACGGCTTCGCGATAGGCGTCGGCGATGAAATTGCCGATGTCGGTCTCTTTGGTGCGGACGGAGTGCGAGAGCGCGTCAAGCGGAACCGCAGTCGCACCGACGCGGACCTCGAGCTGGTCTAGGAGGTCCTTGTACTTTGCGATAACCGGTGCGAAATCGGGGTCGTCCTTGATGTCGGATGTGACGGGGATGATCTGCCAGTCCATGCTGACGACCTTGCCCGACTTTTTGTCGATGAAGAGGTCAAACTTCCCGACCTCGCGAGCATCCGCCCACATTTTGAAGATGGGCGTGCCGTTTGACGACGACTGCAGCAGAGTGTGCTCGTGGCCGCCGAGGATGAGGTCGATGCCGGGGGCGCACTTCGCGAGTTCCTTGTCCTGCCACATGAACATATGCGTTATACCGACGATGGTGTTCGCCCCGGAGGCCCGCATCTTTGGTATGTGTTCCTGCGCGGTCTTGCAGAAATCGGCCAACTGCAAATGATCCTCGATCGACGAAGTATCTCGCGTCTCCGGTAGCAGCAGGCCTATCAAGCCGACCTTTACGCCACCGATCTCTCTGATCTCAAAAGGCGGCAGATCCCCGAATATCTTACCGGTCTTCGTGTCGATCACGTTCGCACCGAGCCACTTGAATTTCGACTCCTTCATCCGATCAAGCAGTTCGTCGGTCTTAAGGTCAAACTCGTGATTGCCGAGCACGGAGTAATCCAGGCCCACTGTGTTCCAGGCGTCGATCATCTGCTTGCCGCGGTATGTGCGGGTCTCGACCGACGGCGATAACGTGTCGCCGCCGAGTGTCATCAGCGTATTGGGATTTTCACGGAGAGCCTCTTTTCGGAGAGTCATTACACGCGCGAGCCCGCCGCGCTGCCCGCCGTCGACGGGCGTAAACTGGTAAGAGTCATTCAGGTGGAGGATCGTGATGCGTGCCTGGCCCTCCGGCTGCGCGGCCGCCGTAAATGACAGCACGGCCGCCGCAAGCGTGAGAAATACACCGCGGAAGAATGGGCTTCTAGAATCTTTCATTTGCTTAGCTGCTCTCTGCGTTAGGATCGACGCTCATCGGGTCAAATTTGAGATGCGTGCGGGCCTCCCAAAGTTCGGGGAAAAATTTCTTATCGAGGGTAGTTTTAAGATAGCCCACGCCCTCCGAACCGCCCGTACCGGGCTTCATGCCGAGCATCCGCTCGACCATCAGCACGTGATGCGAACGCCATAAGGCGATATTCTCATCGTGGTCGATCAGGAGGTCCTGCATCTGGTAGAGATCCGGATAGGTTTCCGGTTTGGTGAGGATCTTTACGATCGCCGCAACGCGGTCGTCGTGGCTGTCATTGGCGAAACCCTCGCGGGCGATCAGATTCCAAAAGGCATCGGCGAGGCTGTTGCCGTTGAATCGCTCGGTCAACCGTTCGTAAGCGAACTCATCGTGCTTGAAGCTCGCGAGGATACGCTCGTCCTTTGCTCCGGAAGCAAATTCGAGTTCGCGAAACTGCATCGATTGAAATCCGCTGGCCGGGTTGAGCTTGTCGCGGAATTCTAGAAAGCCGATCGGGGCCATGCTTTCGAGAATGTGGATCTGCGTAACGAGGATCTTTTCGATACCGACAACCGAACGGAGGCTGTGATTTGCGCGGAACGCACGGCCCTCTTCAAGCCATGAGATCGTCGCGTCGACCTCATGCAATATTTGTTTGAACCAGAGCTCGTAGGTCTGGTGGATAATTATGAAGAGGAGTTCGTCATGGCTGAGTGGTTCGGCGAGAGGTTCCTGCAGCGCTATTAGCTCCGGAACTTTGAGATATTTGTTATAGGAAAGCGGTGAGCCTTTTCCGTATTCGGTAGTCATTTTGTAAGGCTGTTCACTGTGTCGGTTCAAGATAAATCATCGGCGATATGTAAATTTATGTCAATTTTCGGCTAAATATTGCATTCCATTGAGATATTTCTTGACAGGAGGTTCTTTTAGAAGTAAATTTCCTTTCGTCAATCAACACACAACACGCGGTTCAAGCAAGTTCCTTGCAGTTTAAGGTTTGCAATTTGATTTAACTATTTCGGGACAAGGGTAGGAATGTATTCCCAGACGAAAAGCGCCTTATGGCCTCGGCCGCCGGCGCCTATTTCCGAAGCGTTCGTGCGGGTCGTACGGCCACTTCGCTGATTTTGAAGTTTGTAGGAGGATCACGAATAATGTCGAAAACTGTTGGTATGGTCAAATGGTTCAACAATGCGAAAGGCTATGGGTTTATAGAGCAACCGGGTGAGCAAGACATCTTTGTTCATTACAGCGCCATCGAGGGCGACGGTTATAAAACGCTGATCCAAGGCCAGGAAGTTGAATTTGAAGTGACGAACGGCCCAAAAGGGCCGCAAGCCGAAAACGTCATGAAGGTCGCCTAGGGCGACCCGGCCATATACCGAAACCTTCTCCTATTCACCGGGTTGAGGCATAGAAAAAAAGAAAGCGAACTCGCCGATGCGGGTTCGCTTTTTGGTTCGGGTGAACGATGGACGATGAAATCAAAGAATGTCCTCGCCCCTATTTCGCAAAGTTCTCCGCCACAATTCGCGGTATGATGTAAAGCGTGCGACCAGACCGTTGAGCTGATACCGCTGGGCATATGAAAGATTCCGGTTGTCGGACATCCGCTTGATGTTTGACTCGAGCCGGGCCCGCGCTTCGAGCGGCGGGCGCTTTGCCGATCCGTTGAAATAGATGTCAAAATCGATCTTCAGCCGTCGGATGGCGTCCTCGAGCCGGTTAAGTTCCTTGTCGACGGCCGCTGCGGCCTCCATCCTGGATGTTGTGTTTCGGACTCCTGTATTGCCGAGTGGTTTAGTCTTGATCATATCAGTGGTTGGCGGGCGCTAGTGGGAGGGGATATTTAAAGAAATGTCGGATGCCGATCATATTCCGATTTTCTTGGCGGGCCAGGTTATGAAAAATGCGGCGGGGCCTTTGCCCGAAAAATTGAAAGAACTGCCGTCGGTGGACGACCTGTTGCGGTCGCCGAAGGGCGAAGCCGTGGTCACCGCCGCCGGGCACCGCCGAGCCGCGCAGCTTGCCCGTGAGGCGGTGGGTAAAGTTCGCGAAGAGCTTCGTTCCAAGCCTGACGGGGCCGGCGGACGCGCGGAACTTATGGAGCTTGCAGGGGATAGGCTGTCAGCTATGTGGCGTTCCGAGTCAGGAACGGGGATCAGGAAGGTCATCAACGCGACCGGTGTGATCATTCACACCAATCTTGGCCGTGCACCACTTTCCCAGGCCGCTGCGGACGCGGTGAGAAGCATCGCGTCGGGTTACAGTACCCTGGAGTATGACCTTTCGACGGGCAAGAGAGGCACGCGGGGCGGCCGGGCGGAGGCACTGGCGGCCGAGGTCACGGGGTCGGAGGCCGCGGTGATCGTCAACAACTGTGCCGCCGCGGCGTTCCTGATGCTCTCGGCGCTTACGGCCGGCGGGGAAGTGATAATTTCGCGGGGAGAGTTAGTCGAGATCGGCGGCGATTTTCGCATTCCTGACGTGCTTGAGCGTTCGGGTGCGGTGATGCGGGAGGTCGGCACGACCAATCGAACAAAGCTCGCTGATTATGAGAGGGCGAT
>DATHVL010000379.1:0-4884 GCA_035461325.1 Pyrinomonadaceae bacterium | reverse complement strand
TGGCCTCAAGGGCCAGTGCCTCCGCGCCGCCTAATGTCGCCGTCCTAAGAATTTCGTTTGCGGAGAGGAACCGATCACTTCCCGGTCGGTTTCGTGCTGCTAATGCTGCAAATCTACCCTCCTCAAGAAGATCGCAGACATTATTGCTCGCCACCGAATCGCTTCCCAGCCCCACCGTTATGCCCGCGTCGAGAAATTTCTCAAACGGTGCATAGCCGTGGCCGAATTTCGCGTTCGATTTGGGGCAATGTGCGATTCGGGCTCCGTTCGAGGCAATCCGGTCGATGTCTCTATCCGACGCTTCAACGCAATGTGCCAGCAGCGGCCTCGCCGCCAGAACGCCGATACGCTCCAGATACTCAATAGAACTGCAGTGCGGACTGTGCCATTCGAGGTCGAAGCGTTCATAGACATCGGTAAAAAATCCTGTGCCGCGAGTCATCAGTTCCGTCTCGTCCGCAGATTCCGCCGCATGGATAGTGATCGGAATGCGGTCGATGATCGCGGCCTGTGCGATCATCTCAAACAGCGATGAGCTGACCGTGTAGGGCGAGTGCGGTGAGAGCCCGACGCTGACGAGATCGGTGCGATCCGCGGTTAACTGCTCAAACTTCTTTATCAAAGCAACAAAATCGTTGTGTGCGGTTCTGTTATCAGGTGAGAACTCGGTTTCCTGAAAAACGATGCCCCGCAGGCCCGCACGCTTGAGTGCGCCGAGGCCCGCCCTGCCCTGTCGGCCGATGTCGCCGAAACACGTCACACCCGCCGCTGCCCCTTCCATTGCGCCCTTATAGGCTGCCTCCTCGACGTCGCCGTCAGACATCGCGGCGCGAAGAGTGTTCAGCTTGAGCAGCCACGAGCGGAAGTCGTGTTCGACACTGTCCAACGCGCCACGCATCGCGGTGATCTCCAGATGTGAGTGGCAGTTGACGAAACCGGGCAAGATCGCCGCCGCTCCGAAATCGACGATCTCCGCTGAGGGATATCGGCCCATGATCTCATCGCGAGCGCCTGCCGCAGCGATTCGAGAGCCCTCTATCGCGACGGCGCCGTCCGTGATAGGAGGGGACGAGATCGGCAGGACGTGTTCGGCCGTGAAGATCCTCATCGGTTCAATTGTTGCGATAGCGGTTTAAGATAGAAGAGACGTAAGCTCTTGTAGAGGCTATGCCGATCCTCTCGATGAACTCGGCTTCGGTCATCTGCGACGTGTCCGTCCCCTTCGTCCATTCCTCGACGCGGCTCTGACCGGCATTGTAAGCGGCAAGGGTCATCGCGGTTTCGGCCGGCCGGCCCCGATAACGCTCCCTCAACTTTTCAAAATACCAGCAGCCGATCTGAACATTCCGTTTAGGGTCGCTCAAAAGCTCCGTGACGTTCTCCGTTGACTGCCGTTCAAATTCACTCAGCTTGGTCTCGCTCGCCCACTCGCGTGCCACGAGCGGCGTGACCTGCATCAGCCCGATCTCGCCGGCATCGCCGACCGAGGCGGAGCGAAAATATGTCTCCTCGTAAATAATGCTCCAGACAAGTTTTTCGTCGATGCGATAGATGCGGGCCTGTTGTGTGATCAGTTCGTCAAAGCGGTGTTCCCAGTAATCCCGAAAAAAATAAGTGCCCGCGATACCGACGATCGCCAGTATAAATAGGCACGAGATCAAATATCTAAGCATTCTTTAGGGTTGGGGGTGATGAATTCGTGGCTGAGCTTACGTGGCCTTTTTTTTCGGCTAGTCTTGCTTCGCCTTGCCGTTTCTGCCTGCAACCTTTTGCCCTGTTTCGGAGGAGCTCTGCCGGGCATCTTTGATCTTATAACTTCCGACGCTGCTTTTTCCTGACCGGGCACGTTCGACGAAAAGATCAACATCGTAATCGGCTTCGCGGGCCATCTCTTGCCGGATCGCGATGAGCACATCTAAAAAGATCGAGCGGCGGTACATTTATGAAAGCACCGCCTGCAGCTTCTCCATTGCGCCGTCAAGGATCGCGTCTTCCCTTGCTATGCAGATCCGCACATGGCTGTCCCATGTGCCGCTGTCCGCAAAAGCACTGCCCGGTGTCATACCGACACCCGCCTCACGCATAAGCATTTCGTTGAATGCGATCGCGTCATCGCGGCCCTCCGGGATCCGCGCCCATATATAGAATGAGGACCCTGAATCGTACAAGCGAAAACCAAGATCTTCAAGCCCCTGCGAAAACTTTCGGCGCTTAGAGTCAAATGTGTTCCGGAGCCGTTCATAGTAATCACCGTCGGCCATCAGCACACGCGATAAAGCTGCCTGCAGCGGGGTCGCCGGGCAGACGTAGATCACATTTGCGGCGTTATTGACCGGGGCGAGCAATTCGCCCTCGCCGTAGGCATATCCAAGGCGCCAGCCAGAGATATTCCACGATTTGGAGAATGAATTGACCGTTATCGTCCGCTGCCGCATCTCCGGCAGTGAGGCGATCGGAATATGCGGGTGGTCTCCTGAAACATAGTGTTCATAAACCTCGTCCGAGATGACCATCAGGTCCAGCTCCTTGGCGACATCGGCAATGGCCTCAAGCTCCGATTGCGTCATCACCTTGCCGCTCGGATTTGCCGGCGAGCAAACGATGATCGCCTTGAGCGGATAGTCACTGCGGTCCTTAAGCTCTCGGCATCTTGCGAGGAGTGCGTCTTTTTCGAAACTTAGGTTCTCATCAAGTTCAAAGGTCTCGTTCTTGGCTCCGAACTCCTCAAGAATGCGCCTGTGATACGGGTAATATGGTTCGAATACCAATGCCGATTTACCCCGCAGATATGCCTGTGCCACGCCGATCAATGCCCCGGTCCCGCCGGTCGTGATTATCAGCTCGAAGGGCCGAGCATCCGTGTCGACATCGATCTTGTTATACTTTGCGATCTTTTCCGCGACTGCTTTTCGCAGGTCGGCGTCGCCTTCGCTTCCGCCGTAATGGTTCTGGCTCGCGGCGATTATCTCGGCGGCTTCCCTGGCCAGCCGCGGGTCGATGGGCAATTCGGACTGCCCCTGTACAAGATTTCCCGACGGCGGCACCAGCCTTGTGATCGCACGAATATCGGGCTTAACTCTCTGGCTTTTGGTCTCGGTCATACCTGATAACGATATCAGTTTTTTGCGGGTTTGCTAAACAGTACAAATGCACCGCTCCTGGGAATCAGCGCTTGCTGACGAATGGATTATCCTTCACCCAAAAACGAAGTGGCAGCTCCGCATCCTCGCCGGCGTAGCCGACCCCTATACGCGGACCGGCGGATATTTCGGTTCCGGAAATGGGCTCATACGCCTCCAGCCAGATGCGATCGCCTTCTACATGCTCGCCGTTAAAACTCTTGTCGATCGCAAACGCCTTACAGAGTTTGCCCGGCCCGGATGTCAGGTTGCGTTCGGGCATCTGCCCGCGCCGAGCGCGTACTATTCCAAGCCCCTCGCTAGGTTCGAGAGCTCGAATGAGTATCGCGTGCGGATGGTCCGCCGGGCCGCAGACAAAATTTAGCTGGTAATGCATCCCGTAAACAAAAAAAACATATACATGTCCCGCCTCCGCATACATCACCTCGGTTCGGGTCGTTCGTCGGCCGCCAAAGCTGTGCGCTGCCCGGTCATTAACGCCGAGATAGGCCTCGCATTCAACGATCACCCCGGACACTCGCTCTCCCGCATCGTTCGGCACCACTAACAGTTTGCCGAGCAAATTTCTAGCGATCTCGCCTGTATCCCCGCTCTCGAAAAAAGCGGCGGTCAATCTTCGCTTCATAAAATATGCGGCCGCAAAAGTGGAACGCGATTTGCTCTCAATATCGGCATAGCTAAATTACGAAATGTTTGTGCGAAATCGATACGCCCGGCGTTCAATATCGCAACGAAATCAGGAGGACATTAGAATGCTCATAGGCGAATTAAAAATCAAATTTCCGCCCGTCTGTAAAGAGCATACCTCGTTAGAGCAGCTTTACAGTCTTTTGACCGGTTCGCCTGAGCGTTTGGTCGTCGTTATCGACGGTGACGCGCACCGAGTGCCCATCGGCGTAATAACCGAACGCAGCATTTGTGAGCAGATCATCGGGCGGCGGCGTGAACCACGAGACCTCTCGGCTGCAAACGTCCTCGACTGCGACATCATCAAGGTCGAGGCCGGCAGTGACCTACGGGATGTGCCGCGTGTGTTCGGCACCGGCAAGCCGGTCGTCGTGATCGACAGCGATAGGCGATACCAGGGCATCGTGGACACGGCATCGATCGCACTTACCGGTGGTTTGGCTAGCCCCGACTTCGTTCCGTCAAGTCAAGCTGTCGCGGCGGGAAGTCACCCCATTATGGGACTGGCCTAACTAAAGTGCTTAAGTAGCAGAGGAGAAAGACGAATGCAAGTAAAACAAATCATGACAAACGATCCGGCGACCTGTACCCGGGAAACGACTCTACAAGATGCCGCAAAACTGATGGTCGACAATGATTGCGGCTGCCTGCCCGTTGTCGAGAGCGAGGGCTCAGGCATTCCGGTAGGGATGATCACGGACCGCGATATCACAACGCGGATCGTCGCCGAGGGCAAGAATCCGCTCGATCTAACGGTTCAGGATGCGATGACGCCGGCCGCGTTCACCGTTACGCCCGAAACCTCGATCGATGAATGCTGCAACCTGATGGAAGAGCGACAAGTTCGCCGCATAGCCGTCGTTGACGGGACGGGAGGCTGCTGTGGGATGGTCTCACAGGCCGACATCGCACTAAACACCGGACGCCAGCAAACCGGCGAGGTCGTGCAGGAAGTCTCGAAAACTACAACGGCGTAGATCCGGTCGTTATCGGCGGCCGGTGGGGCTCGTTCGCGGGCTCAGCCGGCCGCTTTTCAATCAGCCGGATAGTGGATCAA
>DATHVL010000378.1:0-2013 GCA_035461325.1 Pyrinomonadaceae bacterium | reverse complement strand
GCGGAAACAATTGGCGTGAGTGCGGCTGTCGCGTGAGGCGCGATCGTCTTTTCATCTCTCTCCCCTCCTCAAAGGTTGAAAATATCAAAAACAAAAAAGCTGACGACCCCACAGTGCCCGCCGCCGGCCGTTTGAGACAATGATTTAGTATAAAAGTTTGAACCACATCCGCCAAAGATTTTTTTGGCGAGCCGTTCAGATCGCGCCGCGAAGTGTTTACGTCGAGTGACGAAGGGCTGGTGAACGACCAATGCGCGTGATGAAGAAGATGCGTGAGATCCGACATTGAGCGAACGGTTTTTCAAGGCTCCAAGACAACATCGCACTTGACAACGGAAGAGTCGGGGTTCATATTTCTGCATGGATGCAGAAACGTCTCGCAGTATTGGTGTTCTTGCTCGCGATCGTCGGAAATGTCTGGGCGGGCGTTTGTCATTGCCTGGCAGACGACGATCATGGGCGGGCATCGTGCTGTAAGCGTGAGAAAATTGACGATCCTGCATTCTCGGCTCAGCCCTGCTGCGGCGAAGAGTGCGGCCCGCCACTTTCTTCTGCCATCCGTGCGGTCCAAGCAGACCAGCTGGCAAAGATAAGTTTCACACTGCAACCTGCTGAACAGTTCCACTTCCAACCAAAGGTCGAATCCAAGGGGACAAACGCGTATGTGCCGGGCGATCGTGCCGCGGCCCGGCGCCTTTACTTACCACGGCCCCCCGAACTTTACCTCGTCCATCAATCTTTCCTGATCTAAAGAAACGGATTTTTAATGACCGGTTAGGCCGGGCGTTCGTGCGCGTCAGCGTGCGCTTTCGCCTATGGCCGAAACCGCCGTATCACTGTTTAAAGTTTAATTTAGGAGAAAATCTATGAAAAGAATAACCACATTTACCTTGCTCAGCCTTGTTCTATTCCTCGCTGCCGCGTGCGGCTCAGAGACCGGGAGCGGCGGAGCCGTCGACCGCGTAAAAGAGATAAAAAGCGGTCCCGCGGGCAATAATCTAACAGCCACGCTTTCCAATCGGGATGGCGTACTTCGCAACGGGAAAAACAATTTCACGCTCACATTCACCGATCAGCAGGGAAATCCGGTCGATGTCGGATCGGCCTCGCTTAACTTCTTCATGCCAGCTATGGGAACGATGGCGGCGATGACGAATCCCGCGACGCTTACAACAACTGCAACTCCGGGTGTTTATGCCGGAACGACCGATCTTGAAATGAGCGGCGAGTGGCAAGCGCAGATCGCCTATGACGGTCCGGCAGGAACCGGGAAGGCAACACTCCCGCTGACGGCCCAATAAAGCCGGAAGGTACTAACAAATAAATGATCAACTGGATCATCGATTGGTCTTTAAGGAACCGGGTTATTGTGATCGCGCTCTATATTGCGCTCGCGGTATGGGGCTATTACGCGCTCGTCAATACGCCGATCGATGCGATCCCGGATGTTTCCGAGAACCAGGTGATCGTTTTCACAGACTGGGCGGGCCGCTCGCCGAAAGAAGTGGAAGACCAGGTCACATATCCTCTTGTGACAAGTCTTCAAGGGCTTCCCGGCGTGCGGACCGTACGTGCAAGCTCGGCATTCAGTTTTTCGATGATCAACGTGATCTTCGAGGACGATGTCGAGCTTTACTGGGCCCGGACGCGAATTCTCGAACGGCTGGACCTTGTCGCCGGCCAGCTTCCGGCGGGAGTTGCACCGACGCTCGGGCCGGATGCCAGCGGGCTTGGCCAGGTCTTCTGGTACACGCTGGAATCCGACCGGATGAACCTGCGGGATCTTAGGACCCTGCAGGATTGGTTCGTCCGATATCAGCTCAACTCGACCGAGGGAATATCGGAGGTGGCGACGGTGGGCGGTTACGTCCATCAGTACCAGGTCGATGTCGATCCGAACCGGCTGCGTGCCTATAACATTCCGCTTTCAGTCGTGCTCGAGGCCGTCGAGCGTTCGAATACAAATGTCGGCGGCAATGTCGTAGAGCAGGCGGGCGAATGGGCCGTCGTCCG
>DATHVL010000377.1:0-2007 GCA_035461325.1 Pyrinomonadaceae bacterium | reverse complement strand
GAACACGATGACGTTTACGACCGTCGTCGACAATCAGCAGTCGGTCGAGATACACATTTTGCAGGGCGAGCGCGAGATCGCCTCTGCCAACCGCAGCCTCGGTAAGTTTGAACTTGTCGGGATCCCGCCCGCACCGCGCGGCGTACCGCAGATCGATGTTTGTTTTGAGATCGACGCCAACGGCATCGTCAACGTTTATGCTCAGGACAAGATGACGGGCCTGGAACAGGCGATGCAGATAACGCCGTCGTCGGGGCTCTCGCCGGACGAGATCGACCGCCTGATCATCGAGGCTGAAGACTCCGTCGAACGGGACCGCGAAATGCGCGAGGTCATAACGCAGCGTAATAGGCTGGAGAACATGATAAAGAACGCCCGAAAAGCGATGGCCGAGATCGGGCGATCGTTCCCGCTCGAGGAGCAGCAGGAGATAAATGCCATGCTCGGCGATGCCGAAACAGCGGCCTCGACGGAAGATATGGGCGAGATAGAGGAACTGATCCGCAAGGTCGAAGATACGGCCAACCGCATCACTGCACAGATGCTGGTCGGCGTCTGAACTTGAGAAAAAAGGCGTTTTAACGCAAAATTGTAAGAAGCGTCAGTTCATTCATTTGGGCTGGCGCCTCTTCGATTTACGGCATGAAAGGCCCGCGTCGTGGAGCAAGACGTCCTATGAGCAAACGTGATTATTACGAGGTCCTGGGGGTTTCCCGGACCGCGACCGAAGTTGAGATAAAGCGTGCGTACCGCACGATGGCGGTGAAATTCCATCCGGACAAGAACCCGGACGACCACACCGCGGAAGAGAAATTTAAGGAATGCGCCGAGGCCTATTCGGTGCTTTCGGATGCGCAGAAGCGTGCAGCATATGACCGCTTCGGCCATCAGGCCGCGGGTGCCGGCGGGTTCGATCCTGGCTTTACGAATTTTGAGGACATCTTTGACCTCTTCGGCTTCGGCGATATGTTCGGCGGCCGCAGTTCGCGGCGGTCGAGCGTTCGCCGCGGCGCCGATCTCCGCTATGACCTCGAGATCACGCTCGAGGAAGCGGCCGCCGGCAAGGATGAAAAGCTCCGCATCCCGCGGCTTGAGACATGCGGCACATGTGAGGGCAGCGGCGCGGAAAAGGGAACCGAGCCGGAGAATTGCATCACGTGCGGCGGCAGCGGCCAAACGCGGTATCAGCAGGGCTTCTTTAGCGTGATGCGCACGTGCCCGAATTGCTCGGGCAAGGGTCGGATCGTCCGGGACCCGTGCAAGGAGTGCCGCGGCCAGGGTCGCGTGGAGAAGGAGAAGTCGCTTGAGATAAAGATACCGGCCGGTGTTGAGACGGGCTCGCGGCTCCGGGTGACGGGCGAGGGTGAGGCCGGCGAGGGCGGCGGCCCCGCCGGCGACCTCTTCGTGGTGATCCACGTCAAGGAGCACGATATCTTCGAACGGCAGGGTGCGAATCTCTACTCGGCCGTTCCGATCACCTTTGCCCAGGCGGCTCTCGGCGCCGAGTTACAGGTTAGGACTCTCGACGGCGAAGAGGAACTGAAAGTCCCGGCCGGAACGCAGACGGGCACGGTCTTTAGGATCAAAGCGCAGGGAATGCCGGCGCTCGGCGGGCGGGGCCGCGGCGACCTGTTTGTTGCTGTGACGCTGATAACGCCGAAGAACCTTACTAAAGAGCAGCGGAAGCTTCTGGAACAGCTTGCCGAGGTGGAGGACACCGAGTTCGGCGACGCCTCATTTATGGATAAGGTGAGGAATATCTTCGGTTAGCTGAGCTGGGCCTTTACAGCTTCGCTAACGGCACGCCCGTCAGCGGTCTTGCCCTCGAGCTTCGCGAGCGCGGCTTTCATCACTTGGCCCATGTCCTTCATCGAGGAGGCACCGGTGTCGGCGATCGCCGCAGTGACGGCCGCGTCGATCTCTTCTTGAGTCGCCGCTCGCGGCAGGTAGCTTTCGAGCACACCGATCTCGGCAAGTTCCTTTTCGGCAAGATCGGTGCGACCGGCC
>DATHVL010000376.1:0-2621 GCA_035461325.1 Pyrinomonadaceae bacterium | reverse complement strand
TTCGCGATGCTGCCGTTCGCCGGCTATCACATGGGCGATTACTTTGCACAATGGCTCGATTTCGGCCGGCAAATACCCGAACCGCCGCCGATATTTTCGGTCAACTGGTTCCGTAAGGATGAGAACGGCAAATTTATGTGGCCCGGCTTTGGCGAAAATATGCGGGTCCTGAAATGGATCGTCGAGCGTTCACGCGGGCGGTCGAAGGGCTTTGAAACGCCGCTCGGCTGGATGCCTCGGTACGAAGACCTCGACTGGCGAGGGCTGGATTTTTCAAAGGAGGAGTTCGACCGTGTGATGAAGATCGACCGCGACCTGTGGATCAAAGAGATCTCGACGCACGACGATCTGTTCTTTGCTCTGTACGACCGGCTTCCCAGAGAGCTGACCTTCATTCGCGAGCTCCTGGTTTCGAACCTGTGGCGGGCTCCCGAACTGGGCCTTGCCGCACCCCGGCCGGGTGAAAACGCCGAGCCGCGTGCGGTCGCAAAAGGCGAGTAGCGGCTTGTGAATTTGGTATCGAATGCGGCCTCGCAAAGGGGCCGCATTTTTGCGCCCAAAACCCGGCGTCGTCCGCCTCAAAAAAAGTTGTTGACTTGTCGGATCGATGGTGATAGAACCGTTCCACATCTTCAGTAATCCTGCACGGTAGCGAGCCAAGAGGGTCCCTAGTTAATGCGTTCGTGCGCATTGGATCCACGTTTTTGCCCATAAATTGGAGGGAGATCTTATGACTAAAAGAAAGGAGAATGATAGACGGAAATTTTTGAGGGTCACCGGCGGTGCCCTTTTAGCGGCGGGGTCCGCGGGTGTGCTCGCGGCCTCGGCTCAGCATCACGGTATTTCCGGCCCTAGTGTCGGCAACGACCCGCTCGGCAGCGCGACCGTCGGGTTCGGAGGGTGGATGACGGGGTTTGATCCCCCACTTGATCGGTTCGTAAGCCCGTTGCCGCCGCCGCCCCCTTCCAATCACCACGAGTTGATACCGTATATGGCCAAGATCAAGGCAGGCGGGTATGTGAATTTAGTGATCAGCGGGCTGCACGTGATATCGATCTACGACCACGGTGTTACGCCGGGCGACATAAACAGCGGGGACACAACTCCGCTTGGCGGCCCATTACCGCCGGTAATCAACTCTCCGGCCGGGAGATTGTACCGCGGGGTGAATCCGGTCATTTCCGCCGGTCCGCCCCCGATCATAAACTTGGATCGCGTTGAGGTTGTACATTTCGACTCACCGGGTACTTATTTGGTGATCTGTGCAGTGCTGCCGCATTTCCTCGAGGGAATGTACGGTTATGTGAGGGTCCTGCCTTCCGGCGGCAAATAGCCGCGGTTCATTCCATTAGTACGAGGCGGTTCTGCTTGGGGCCGCCTTTATTATATTCTGGAGAACGATCGGACGGTGAAGTGATCGAGCGGTCTGCGTGGAAATTACCCTTTACATAATCGGTTTCCTGATGGTGGTGATGACCGCCGTGCCGCTCTTTAAGCACGAGGCGTGGTGGATCAGGGTCTTCGATTTTCCGCGGCTGCAGATCGTTTTTATCGCGCTAGCGGTGCTCGTCCTCTATATCGCGCTCGTGGGCGTGGGCGGTTGGCTTGGGATAGCCTTTATAATTCTATTGGCGGCCAGCCTAGTCTACCAGGCTTACATGATGTTCCCGTACACCCGCCTCGCCCGGAAACAAGTGCAGGACGCGACGGACGTCAATTCCCCGAAGATAAGCATTCTGTTTGCGAACGTGCTGATGACAAATCGCAAGGCCGACCGGGTCAAGACCCTCATCCAACAGTGGGACCCGGATATCTTGCTTCTCGTTGAGACCGACGAGTGGTGGCTTGAACAGATGACCGAGCTTGAATGCCGCTATCCTTACACTGTGCTTCATCCGCTGGATAACACCTACGGGATGCTGCTCTTTTCGCGTCTGGAGCTAGCAAACCCTGAGGTTAAGTTCCTGATACAGGATGACATTCCGTCTATTCATTCGGGAGTAATGCTGGAAAACGGCAGTCGGGTCGAGATCAGATGCCTCCATCCCCGGCCGCCCGTGCCCAACGAAGAATCGGATTCGCTGCCGCGGGACGCCGAGATCTTGATCGTGGGCAAGGAAAACCGCGAGGACCCGCGGCCTTTTATAGTGTTCGGAGATCTGAACGACGTTGCGTGGTCGCGGACGAATTATTTGTTTCAGGACATAAGCGGCCTACTGGATCCGCGAGTAGGCCGCGGCTTCTACCATACATTTCATGCCGACATACCGCTGCTGCGCTTTCCGCTCGATCATTTTTTCCATTCGAAGCACTTTCGGGTGGCGGATTTTCGCCGGCTGCCGAACATCGGTTCGGATCATTTCCCGGTTTATATCAAGCTTTCGCTTGAGTGGGACGCACCGATCGTTCAAGAGGAATTGGCGGCGGAACCCGAAGAAAGAATCGAGGCGGAGCGGACCATCGAAACGGCGTTGGCACGGGAGGGTTGAGCGCGCCGCGTCTGCATTGGAAGACCGGCAGCGAGACGTGCTATTTTTTCGTTATGGATAACCAAGATGCGACACTGCCCACAAGGGCCTCAGAGATCACGCTTCGTGAGGTGACAAAAGAGACTGTCAGGC
>DATHVL010000375.1:0-8161 GCA_035461325.1 Pyrinomonadaceae bacterium | reverse complement strand
TAATTACTCTTGCGATCTATCCCGCACACTAATTCCATCCCGTACAATTTTCCGATCTTTCACAAGAGTTCTCGACGTCCGCGACTTCCCAGACTATTTCTTCCCAAGGATGTCCGCTCCCGAAAACTTCTGCGCAGCCTGGGCCTTTAGCTTGTCCTCGGTAGCCCGCACCATCGACACATACTGCATGCGAAGATCGGCGAGCAACCCGTCAAGCAAGCGCGTTTCTTGTTCATGCAGGTTTCCGGCTGTCTTTTCGCGAATCATTGCGAGTACCTCGAGCCAATATTTTCCCGTGTCAAGGTCAAGCGACCGTTGGCCGGTCGCGGGATGGGGAACCGCACCCAGCGAGGCCGCCGCGTTTGTCGCGAGCGTCGAGAGAAAATTTACGAAACTCGCCGGGTCGTCGGCACCGGGTATATCCTCTTCAACACCCGGGTCTTCTAGCCCCGACTCGGGCGGCATTTCCGGCACCGAAGGTGCGGCCGCTTGAGTCGTCGATCCCGCATTTACGGCGGGTTCCGGTGTATCCGCCTTTAGGGGCTCCGCAGCTTTTGCCGGCTCGATCTCCACGCCTTCTTTCAGCGACCCGTCGGCGTTAAATTTTCGCCGGTCCGTAACCTTAAACGTGACTTCTTCCTGTGGTTCGTCGTGTCCTATCATGATCTGTAACCTTATGTCGATATTAGCATAATCGGCAGAAGCAGTTGGAGAGCGTAGATCGCCCGAAGTGGACTTCCCCCGCCATCTGATCTTAAATACTTATATGTCTGAAAAATTTGACGAACTGGTCGCGGTGATGAAGCGGCTTCGCGCTCCCGGCGGATGCCCTTGGGACGCCGAGCAGACCTACGGTTCGCTGTCGCAGTATCTGTTGGAAGAAGCTTACGAGGCGTTTGATGCAATTCAACACGCCGAGGCCACTGGTGACATCGAGCATTTAAAGGAGGAGCTCGGCGACCTGTTGCTTCAGGTCGTTTTTCACTCCACCATCGGGGCGGAGCGCGAAGATTTTGACATAGAGCAGGTCGCGGCCGGCGTCTCCGAAAAGCTGATACTACGCCACCCGCATGTTTTCGGCGATGAAAATTTCGAAAAGGCCCAGGACGTTTTGGACAACTGGGACACGCTAAAAGCCAATGAACGAAAAGCTTCCGGTAAAAAGGACAAGACAACCGACGGCTCGCTGCTCGACGACGTCCCTATCCATTTCCCCGCATTGCTCGAAGCTCTGAAACTAACCAAAAAGGCAGCCAAGGTCGGCTTTGACTGGGAGAACACGGAACAGATCTTTGAAAAGATCCGCGAGGAGGTCGGCGAACTGGAGGAGGAGCTAAACGCCGGCGATATAGGCGACATTGAAGGTGAGGTCGGGGACCTGCTCTTTGCTGTGGTCAACCTCGCTCGCCGCCTTGATATCGAGCCCGAAACCGCCCTAAAACGAACTAATCGAAAGTTCCGTAAGCGATTTGCATTTATCGAAAGTTCCCTCGCCAATAAAGGCCGCACTCTCGCCGAATCCGACCTTCAAGAAATGGACTTGTTATGGAACGACGCTAAAGCCGCGACAGCGGAATAGCAGTGTCCTCATTCATTACGGCAATATCTCGAAAATTCCATTCAGTTAATATTCGTCACGCTAAATCACTGCAATATCATGGTTAACACTGTTTGGCATATTGCTTGCGCGCCGTAATCGGAGCGAGCAGTGCTCGTGTTTCTTTTATGTCAAGGAGGTATCGACGAGATGAAACACAAATTATGGATGTTTAGTTTGATGATGACAGCGATGCTTGGGCTCCCCACTCTGTTGGCGGCTCAGGAAACTGTCGTAACGAAAAAGACCGAGGTGATCAAAGAAGCCGACGGAACCTACACCGTGATCGAGTATCCGGTTGAAAAAGAGGTTTTGGTGACGCTTACACCCGGAACTTTGGTGACCGGTGCAACCGGTACCGCACGCGTAATACGAGGGACGGAAGGCACACAGATCTTTATGGATCTGGCTGACGTTCCGGATGCAACCACCGATTTCCACGTTTATGCGGTGGACCCCGCCGGAAAAACGCGCTATCTCGGGCCGGTGACGATCGCTAACGGCAGGGCAAAAGCCGAGTTCAAGACGCCCTTGAATCAGTTTATGCTGGTTCTTTCACCTGTTGAGGGGCTGACGGCCGTTACGCCGTCCTCGACGATCGCGTTTCACAGCGCGGTCCCCGAAGGCTATGCGATAATTCCGCGGCAGACACACACTGACACTACGGCCGCGGCCGTCAAGGGCGTGGCGATCTCAGCGTACGATGTGCCAATGCTGGGGCTGCAGAACCTGGGTTCGGATGACCGCGAGGTTTCCATCAACTTTACCGGCGAACTCGCCGATCTTGACGGCAAAGCCTATCTCAAGCGTAACGACGGCGTGACCGAGGTCAAGATGAAGTTCGATGAAATGGACAAGGTCCCGTCGGGTAAATGGTTCGCTCTATGGGCGGTGGCGCCGGACGGATCATTCACCAAGCTCGGTCAGGTGTATAACACTCCCGGCGAAGACGACGGTGAGATCGTCGGCACAACGACACTCACGGATTTCGGACTGTTTATGACAGTTGAGGATTCGGAAGTTACGACGCCGACTAGCCGAGTCTTTTCTGTCTTCAAAGCGGTCCCGTAGTCGATTGATCTTTTTTTAGGATAGCGAGGCTCGGTAAGGGCCTCGCTTTTTTATGCGGCGAAGAGTTCAGCTAATACCGCAAGTGCGGCAGAACGGCCCGAAGCATCTATCTCACCGATCTTTTTCGACAAGCGGTTCTTATCGACCGCGCGGATCTGATCGAGAATGATATATCGCTCAGAGTTCAGAAATTCGGCAGCGACCCGTGTTGGATAGGGTGCGTTGGTCGCCGAAAGGGGTGCGATCAGAACATGGTCGAGGTGCCCGTTCGCCTCGTCCGGCGAGATCACGACCCCGGGTCGCGAATTCCGAGGGTCATCCGACGGCTCCTCATCCAGATTGACCAAATAAACCTCGAAACGTTTCACCATTTCCATTTTGCCGAATCGAATTGGCTTGCACCGGGGGCGTCAACTCCTAGGTCATCATCGCTTTCTGCAAGCAATTTAAAGCGATCTTCCCAATCTCCGCGCGGTTTCTTGATATTTCTTATCAGTATTCCATCCGGCGCCGATTCAAGCTCCACCTCGCCCGATATCCCGGTTTCTTCCAGCAAAACCTTGGGTATACGTATGCCTTGCGAGTTGCCGATCTGAATGATCTGGGCCTTCATAATTACATCGTAATTACATTCGGTTAGCCGGTCAAGTGCTTATACCCCGGTGATTCGGTCGACACCGTTCATGTATGGCCTCAGCACCTCAGGGATCAAGACCGAGCCGTCGGCTTGTTGATAGTTTTCGACGATCGCCAGCCACGTGCGCCCCACCGCAAGGCCGCTTCCGTTGAGTGTATGCGCGAATTCAGGCTTAGCTCCGCCCGAACGTCGAAATCGAAGGTTCATTCTGCGTGCTTGGAAATCACCGCAGTTGGAGCAACTTGAGATCTCGCGATATGTATCCTGCGACGGCACCCAAACCTCGATATCGTAAGTCTTTTGTGCGCCGAACCCCATATCGCCCGTCGAAAGTATGACCGTTCGGTACGGCAATTCGAGGAGCTGTAAGATCCGCTCCGCATTAGCCGTCAGCTTTTCGTGTTCATCTTCGGACTCTTCCGGCAGGCATATCTTTACGAGCTCAACCTTCTCGAACTGGTGCTGGCGGATCAGGCCGCGCGTGTCCTTGCCATAGCTGCCCGCTTCGCTGCGGAAGCACTGGGTATAGGCCGTGTAATATTTGGGCAGGTCCTTCGCGTCCAATATCTCCTCCGCATGGTAATTGGTAACGGGAACCTCGGCGGTGGGGATCAAAGCAAACTCACGCTCGTCCTTTATGTGAAACAGGTCCTCCTCAAATTTTGGGAGCTGATTTGTGCCGAAAAGAGCGGTGCGATTGACCAGGAATGGCGGCAGCGTTTCGGTATAGCCATGTTCAAGGGTATGAATATCGAGCATGAAATTAACAAGAGCCCGCTCAAGCCTTGCTCCTGCGCCGTTGAGTATCGCAAAACGCGACCCCGCGATCTTGACCGCACGCTCGAAGTCGAGAATACCCAGGGCCTCGCCCAGATCAACGTGGTCCTTTATCTCGAAATTGAACTTTCGCGGCTTACCCCATTTACGGATCTCGACATTGGCGGTTTCATCTGCGCCGACCGGTACGTCCGCGGCCGGAATATTGGGTAGATTGGCTAGCAGATCGCGCATACGGGCCTCTGCCTTGTCACGTTCCGTCTCGAGCTCGGATTGGCGCTCTTTGAGCCCCGCGACCTCAGCCTTTTTCGCCTCGGCGGCTTCACGCTCGCCCGCCTTCATAAGCCCACCGATCTCTTTGCTGGCGGCATTTCGCTGTTGATTTATGCTGTCCGACTCGCCGATAACGCGGCGCCGCGTCTCGTCCAGAGCCGCGAATTCATCCAGCACATCCGGCGGGAAGTTGCGGTTATCCAGGGCGGTCCGCACCGCGTCAAGATTTTCTCTTACAAAGTTAAGGTCCAGCATAGGCGGCAGAAGTTTTCGTTGTAACACCGCGGCTTTTCGCGTAAAATTTGAGTTTCGCTCACGGCACGTCTACTATTCAGGCCCGCGTTTTGCGGCTCTTAAACTAATGCGCTGTTTGTTCCGCAGGGTGCCCGAGGCAAAATCATAATCTAGCAATATTTATATGCATCAAACAATTCGCAAAGCAGTTTTCCCCGCCGCGGGCCTCGGCACGCGTTTCCTCCCCGCCACCAAGGCATCGCCCAAAGAGATGCTGCCGCTCGTCGATAAGCCCCTGATCCAGTACTCGGTCGAGGAAGCGGTCGAAAGCGGTATCGATTCTATCCTGATAATCACCGGGCGAGACAAGGCCGCGATAGAGAACCATTTCGACATCTCATACGAGCTCGAGCACGTGCTCAAGGAAAAGGGCAAGGACGAGCTTTTCCAACAGGTCCGGGCCATCTCCGATATTGCAAAGATCTCTTATACGCGCCAACGCGAGGCACTGGGCCTGGGGCATGCCATTTACCAAGCGAAGGAATATGTAGGCGGGGAACCTTTTGCTGCCCTCTTGGCGGACGATGTCGTAGATGCGGAAACCCCTGCGCTCAAGCAGATGATCGATGTTTACGAGAAGTACCAAGCCCCGGTGATCGCAACCATGCAGGTCGCGGGCGAGGCGATCTCCCGATTCGGAGTTATCGACGCCGACGAAGTGGAGCCAGGTGTTTTTAAGATCAAGGACATGGTCGAAAAGCCGAAGTTCGAGGACGCTCCCTCGGATCTGGCCATCATCGGCCGATATATCTTTACTCCGGATATCTTTGCGGCTATCGAGCAGACCGAACCCGGCGCGGGCGGAGAGATCCAGATCACTGATGCGATGCGCATTTTGCTAAAGGAGCGGCCGTTTTATGCAATGAGGCTGGACGGGACGCGGCACGACGCGGGGGACAAGCTCGGGTTCCTGATCGCGACCGTCGAGTTCGCACTCAAGCGTGATGACTTGGGCCGGGATTTCAAAGAATATCTGCAAACGCTCAACCTCTAGTTGTTCCGCAAATTCTCCATCGGCTTTAGCCGAGCGGCCGTTATTGCCGGGTAGAGAGTTGCGGCGATGCTGAGTCCCAGCACCGCGGCGGCGATCCACGCTAAATCGTACACACGCGTCTCTAGCACGATCCGGCCCACCGCATATACCTCAGGGTCGAGGTTGATCACACCGAAATAATTCGAAAAAGCGATCGCTCCGAGCCCCAAGACACCGCCGATCACTAGTCCTGCCATTCCCAAGATCAAACCTTCGACAACAAATATCCCAGCAAGCTCGCGGCCCCGTGCCCCACAAGTACGTAAGACGGCGATGTCGAGCCGCCGCTCTGCCACCAGTAAAGCCAGTGTTGTCGTGATGTTAAGCACAGCGACAGCGATGATCAGGCCGATGATGATAAACGCCGCACGGCGTTCCAGCGTTAGGGCCGCAAACAGAGGTCGATTCGCCTCCTGCCAATCAACTACGCGATAACGGGAGCCGACCAGTTCGCGGATCGCGGCGGCTGCACTTTCAGACTCCAACGGGTCATGCAGCCGGACGGCAAGAGAATCCGGGACGAACTCGTCCTCACCTGTAAGACGTGCAATATCGGCCGGATCGGCCCGGATCATGCGAAGATCTGCGTCAAAATTCCCCGTCCGTTCGATGCCCGCAATGATCACTTCGCTCGTCGCGACATTTTCGGAGCCTCGGGCAATGAGAAGCGTAGTGGTCATTCCGACTTCGAGTCCGGCACGCGCTGCCAGCTCGACGCCTAAAGTAACCCCAACCGCCTCTGCGGTTCCTACTTGGTCACTGCTAACCTGCAAGAGTGCGATGTGGGTCCCGGTGTCGCTAATTATGGCGCCCGGTATCTCGGTTTGCGGCGTCGCTTCACGTACACCCCGGATCGCTCTGATCGATTCGCGTGCCTGCTCCCAATTTTGAAAACTCTTCCCGTCCGACGGGAAGATCGATATATGCGGCGTTGATGCAAGCAGGGCCCTGTGCATTTCAAGTTGAAAGCCCCGTGATAAAGCAAGGGCGAAAAGCAGGCTCGCGACTCCAAGGGTAATTCCTGCGATCGCGGCAATTGATGTAAAGCGCGCAAGGCCCCGACGGCTGCCGCGCCGAAAGAGCTTGAGAGCGAGCATGAACCCGGACCGCACCGAAAGATTGTAAACCCGTTGTTCTCAATTTGTTAATCCCTTGATTTATTAGCTTATCGGCTCGGATTTCGCTAAAATCCGATAAAGACGTTAGTTGGATCAGTATTAGTTTGTAAATGCCATTCGCAACCATAGAAGAGGCCGCGCGCGATATTGCTGACGGCAAGCTGATAATTATAGTTGACGACGAGGACCGCGAGAACGAGGGCGATCTCGTTTGCGCGGCCGAAAAGGTAACGCCGGAGATCATTAATTTTATGGCGGTCCACGGGCGGGGGCTTATCTGCCTGCCGATGACCGAGGAGCGTTGCGACGAGCTAAACCTCCCGCCGCAGACGAGCGAAAACACCTCGAGCATGGGGACGGCTTTCACCATCTCGATCGAGGCTCGTGAGGGCGTCACGACCGGTATCTCGGCCGCCGATCGCGCAAAAACTATCCTCACAGCTGTCGCTCCCGAGACCCGGCCAATGGACCTCGCCCGTCCCGGGCACATTTTTCCGCTCCGGGCCAAGCGGGGCGGCGTGTTGGTGCGGGTGGGACAAACCGAGGCTAGCGTCGATATCGCTCGTATTGCGGGGCTGTCACCCGCAGCCGTTATCTGCGAGATAATGAACGACGACGGGACGATGGCCCGGATGCCCGAACTTGAGGCATTTGCAGAGAAACATGGGCTCAAGATCATCTCTGTCGCGGGCCTTGTCCGCTACCGAATGGAAAAAGAAAAACTCGTTCGGCGTGTGGTGGAAACGATCCTTCCTACGCAATGGGGTGATTTCAACGCGGTGCTCTACGAGAACGATATCAATGGTGAAACGCACCTCGCCCTGACGATGGGCGAAATAGACGGGACAACCGAGCCCGTACTGGTTCGCGTCCAAACGGAGAATGTCACATTCGCGATGTTCGGAGCCACGCTGGGCGAAGCGGCTCCGGCATTAAACTCCTCTCTCCGACGCATTGCAGACGAAAAACGCGGCGTTGTTCTTTATCTAAGACAGCGTGAGAACAACCTTGACCTGGTCAATCAGCTCAAGACCTATGCCCTGATGCGTGAACAGGGTATTGATTTTCAGGCTGCAAAACGTGAAACTGGTTACGGTAATGTCCACGATTACGGTATCGGTGCCCAGATACTGACTGACCTCGGTGTCAAAAAGATTCGTCTTTTGACCAATCATCCCCCGAAGATAAATGCGCTCGAGGCCTTTGAGCTCGAGATAGTTGAAGCCGTTAGTATCTGAGATAACGGCCCGGATACAAATTTCCCAATGCCGGAGAACGAACAGGAACAAGAAACGAACGGAGCACCGCCGGAGCCGAGTGAACCTATCCGAGGAGACAGTGAGGCTGCGCCGCGTCCAAAG
>DATHVL010000374.1:0-2561 GCA_035461325.1 Pyrinomonadaceae bacterium | reverse complement strand
CCTTTGAAACAAAGATCGCCTCGATCGCGAGTAACCCAAGCTGCGAATGTTGGTGGCCCGTTGGGGCTGACAAGTCTTCATTCGCAGAACGGGAGCCTATCACGGTTCCGGGTCGTGAGGGACAAGTGATCAGCTCAGATGGTAGAATTCGGATATTTCGAGTCGGCCCGGGCGCTGAAGCGGCTGCACGGATATCACTCTTTTATTATCCTCGATGGCACGCGACGGTCAACGGCACCAATGCCGGAGTATCGCCGGACGCGAACGGTGCGATCAATGTGGTCATCCCCGAAGGTGAAAGCGAATTGCATCTCGAATTTATCGAGACCAACCAAATGAAGGCTGCCACAGTTCTGTCGCTTTTTACGTGGTTGGGGCTAACCGGATCTCTGGTGTTCGGTTTTATCCGTAGGTTTAAGCCGCGGGACTTTAAAGACTGCGAAACTGAATAATGAGCATGGAATACATTGTTGAAATAAACGGCCTTTCTAAGGAATATGAGACCGGGTTTTGGCGGAAGCGGCGGGTGCGGGCGCTTGACGGGCTTGAGCTGAACGTAAGGCCGGGCGGGATCTTTGGTTTTCTTGGCGGCAACGGAGCGGGAAAAACGACGACGATCAAGATCCTGATGGGATTGCTATTCCCTACCGAAGGCTCGGCGAAGATCCTGGGCCGGGACATTTCAGATGTTGAGATGCGGGCGCGTATAGGCTATTGCCCGGAGAACCCTTACTTTTACGACTACCTCACCGCCAATGAGTTGATGGACTATTTCGGCAGGATCTTCGGGCTCTCTGCGGTCGACCGCCAGCAGCGCGCTGATGAGTTGTTGAGCGCGGTAGGCCTTGCGGAAAAGGATCGGAATCGGCAGCTTCGCAAGTTCTCGAAGGGGATGCTGCAGCGTGTCGGCCTGGCACAGGCACTGATCAACTCTCCCGAGATCGTGTTTCTCGATGAGCCGATGAGCGGCCTTGACCCCGTCGGCCGCCGCGAGATCCGCGAGTTGATCGCAGGCCTAAGGGACAAAGGCACGACCGTCTTTATGTCCACGCATATCCTCTCTGACGTTGAGGCACTATGCGATGAGGTCGCGATATTGCGGGGCGGCAAGCTGGCGGCCAACGGAAAACTGTCGGAATTGCTGATGCAAAACGAAGGCCCACGTGCATTTGAGGTCGTGGTCAGCGGAGACGCATCGGCCCTAAATGGCAGGCTTCCTGACACTGCGACGGTTTCAATCAAGCCCGCAGGCACCGCGATCGAGGTCGCCGGCGAGGACGAACTAAACAAGGTTCTGGAAGCCGCTCGCGACGCTGGCACGCCAATCGTGTCGGTCAATCCGCTGCGGCAATCGCTGGAAGAATTGTTTGTAGAAAGTGAGCAGGCTTAGCTTGCGGGCCGGATGGCGGTCACCTTCCAGCGGATATTGGCGCGGTCGTCGCCGCGTTTGAAGCCGTCGATGCTGAGCGTCACCTGCATCGATGTTTCCGGCTCAAGTAGCGGACGCTGAACCGGGACAGCCAGGACCCGTTTTTCCTTTACGACCTGGTTAAATTCATCGACCACAGCGACGTTTATCTCGAGGCCGTTGATGGCCTGAGTTCCCCTGTTGTAAATGGTCCCCTTGACGAACATCGAGATCGAGCCGAAAGCGTTGGGCGATTCGACCGTGTCGCGGTGGGTGGAGATGATGAGGTCTCTGGTCAGTGCTTCGAATTCCGGCGAACCTTCGGTATAGGAGCCTTCCAGAACGGCGGCCTGCTGATCCTTCATTGAGGGCCGCTGCGACATCAGCCAGACGCCGGCAGCGATGATCACTAAGCCGACAAGAGCGCCCGCTAAGAGCCCCTTATAATTGCGTGACTTTTTCTCGTTCTGCTGCAGCAGCGTGTCCATCTATTGGCCTCCGAATGATTAGATGCAGATTTCGCCCCGAAGTTCCCATAGGTTATCATTTTGCCTACTCGTCCTGAAATGTCCGACGCGGCCGCAAATTCACACCAAACGGGAACATACGTCGAGGTGGCACTGCCGGTACCGCTGCGGCGAACCTTCACATATCGAATCCCGCTAAAGCTCGCAGGCAATATCCCGATCGGAGCGCGAGTGATCGTCCCTTTCGGCAAACGAATGCTGACCGGCTACGCGGTCTCGTTCGCCGATGAGCCGCCTGACACCAACGATCTCGATCCTGAATCGATAAAAGATGTCGCCGTGGTCGTCGATCCCGACCCGCTTATCACGCATGAGGTCATGGACCTCTCGGCCTGGGTAGCGGACTATTACGCCGGCTCACTCGGCGAGGTGCTGAAAGCGTCGCTCCCGGCAGGGATTAACGCGGCGATGGAGCGTTTCGTAAGCGCAACCGTTGAGGGCCGACGCGCGCTCGGGTCGTCAGTCGGTAAAAAAGCCGTAAAGTGGAAGGTTTTACGGAATGTTGCCGAAACAGATGAGGTCTCGACAAAAGATCTTGAGAACGAATTCGGCAGCAACGCGGGAAGGGCGGTGCGCGAACTGGAGCGCGAAGGACTGGTGACCGTCACACTGCGGCGTTCGGCTTC
>DATHVL010000373.1:0-5599 GCA_035461325.1 Pyrinomonadaceae bacterium | reverse complement strand
GGGGGTTATGGGCGATCCCCACCCCCTTATTCTTTAATATGTCTAATTCGGCCGAATTCGCTTGAACTACGTGCGCGGCGATGGTGCGATCGTTAAAAAAGGCTATCTTATCGAGGAACTCGATAGGACGCATCCCGTACTTTTTCTGGATGTCCTCGGTCTCGGTCGCGGCCTCTGCGAGGTGAATGAGCAGCGGAGCTTTGAGCCTGTCTGACATCGCACGGGCATCCGTCAGATTGTTTTCAGAGACCGTGTAAGGCGCGTGCGGGGCGATAGCGGGCGTGATCAGCGGGTCGCCCTGCCAGCGTTTGATGAACTTTTCGGTGAGTGCAAGCCCGTCGGCAAAGGACTTTGCATCCGGCACAGGAAAATCGATGACCGTCTGTCCGAGCACGCCGCGAACGCCCGCCTTCGATGTCTCTTCGGCGATGGCGTCCTCGAAATAATACATGTCGCAGTAGGTGGTCGTACCGCCGCGGATCATCTCCGCCAGCCCGAGCCGCGTGCCGGCCCGAACGAACGCCTCATCGACATTCTTTGCCTCGGCGGGAAAGATATATTTCGTGAGCCACTCCTGCAGGTCAAGGTCATCCGCGATGCCGCGAAAGAGCGTCATCGGGATGTGCGTGTGCGTATTGATCAGGCCGGGGATGACAACCTTGCCGCCCGCGTCGATCGTCTCCTTGCCGCGATACTTCGCCGCGATCTCCGCCCGCGTACCGACCGCGACGATCTTGCCCCCGCTCACCGCCACGGCCCCGTCCTCCATCACCCGGCGCCCCGCGTCCATCGTAACGACGGTCCCGCCAGAGATGATAAGATCGACTTGTTCCAACCGTTGGGCATGGACCTCGACGTGGGCGAGCGATAAAACTAACGCCAGTGCCCATACAGCGGATGTTAAAAACTTCAGATTGATCATGCTATTTATTTGTCGCTAGGTCTTCTCGTTTCGCTCGGTGAGTTTTTCGATATCCAAAAGGTCCTGCAGACGCCCAACCTCGGTCTTGTTCTGAATCAAATCCTCTAAGGAAATAACATCGATATTAATATCTTCAACGCGTACCGTATTGCGTCGTGTGTACGCTTCGTCAAAGGCCACGCCATCCAAATAGTTGAGAATTTCGATCTTTACGGGAGGGAATCCCAGCTGCACAACATTTTTCTGAGGTCCCAAAAACAAGTCCTCGCTAAGAGCGTCGCCTGCAAAACCAAACTCCGCAAGCGCCTCAACACACCTCTTCGCATTTTCCGCGTCGTTCGAAACAACCAGGTCGATGTCACTGGTATTGCGAGAGTAACCGTAAACGATCACGGCGTACCCCCCGATAAGCAAATACCTAACTCTCTTCGATCCTAACGACGCGAAGAACTCTTTGAAGTCTTTCGGTAGCTCTAGCTCCATAGGCGATCCTTCGCAGGCGTTCGGCGTGCTGAAGCCGTTCTTTCACAGTTGTGTTGCGCCAGTATTCGATGTCGTCGGTGTCGTCCGGCTGCGAAAGCACTGTGATCTTGGTGCGGTCGATCCGGAATTCGGGGATGTCGTGGCGTTCGTCGCTCATCGATCTATTATTTATTCTATTCGTTCAAGAAGGTAGAATCGAACGGCCGCGGCAGCAGTTCGCTCATCTGCATCGTCTCGGTCTTACCTGCTAGATTCGCCATCGTTACCGGGATATCCCCGCAAAACTCCCAGATTATCTGACGGCACGTTCCGCACGGCGGCGTCAGTTCGTCGGTATCGGCGACGACGGCAAGGGCCTCAAAATTTCTCGCTCCGTCAGACAGAGCCTTCCAGATCGCGACCCGCTCGGCGCAGACCGTGAGGCCGTAGGTTGCCGACTCGATGTTGCAGCCGGTAGAGATCTCGCCCCTTGAAGTCTCGACTGCAGCTCCCACTTTGAAGTTGGAGTACGGTGCGTGCGCTCCGTCGCGGGCCCGAGCTGCTGCGTCGATCAATTTTTCGGTAATGCTCATTTAAGTGGCGTGAACCTGTTCGGCCTGCAGTCGTTCGCGGACGATGCTGCATAGCACCTCGACGGTCAATCCGGTATTAGAACCTTCAGGTAAGATGATGTCCGCATGGCGCTTGGATGGCTCGACAAATTCGAAGTGCATCGGCCTGATCGTCCTTTCGTATTGTTCAAGCGTCCGCTCGAATGTGCGGCCCCGCTCGTTGATATCGCGGCGAAGCCGCCGGATAAGGCGGACGTCATCCGGCGTATCAACAAAAACGCGGAGATCGAGCAGGTCCAAGACACGCGCCTCCGCAAATATCAGAATGCCCTCGACCACGACGACCCTCCGAGGTTCGATCACCTCGATCTCATCGCTGCGGGTGTGCGTGACGAAATCATAAAGCGGCATTTCGACCGGCAGACCTTGCTTTAACCGTAGGAGGTGATTAACAAGCATGTCGCTGTCGATCGCGTCCGGATGATCAAAATTTGCCTGGTGGCGCTCGTCGAGCGGCATATCGGCAAGATTTCGGTAATACGAATCCTGCTCTATGAGCACGACGTTTTCTTTGCCCACCGCATCGACGATCGACCGCGCGATGGTGGTTTTCCCCGATCCGGTTCCCCCGCAAATTCCAATAAACATATTCGTTCAGTTGCCGATCGCCCCGATCGTCCGGCTCAAGAGTTCCTTAAAGATCTCCCCAACTCGCTCACCCGTTTCCATTACTTCGGAATGATCGATCGGCTCCTCGGTCATCCCCGCAGCATAGTTGGTGATACACGAGATTCCGGCGACGCGCATCCCGCTGTGGCGTGCAGCGATCGCTTCCGGGACGGTGGACATACCGACCGCATCAGCACCGAGCAGTCTGTAAAGGCGGATCTCGGCCGGAGTCTCATAGGTCGGGCCTGAAAGTGCGCAATAAATGCCGCGGTGAATGATGTTATCGATCTTGCGTTCGCGAGCGATGGCCTCGGCTTCATCGGAGATCGTGTCCTGCAAACTCGAATCATACGTCGAAGACATATCCGGAAAGCGGGGGCCGAACCGCTCATCATTGGGACCCCGCAGCGGATTAACTCCCATCATATTGATGTGATCGGTAATGAGCATCAACTGCCCGGGCGGCATCTCGGATTTAAGGCTCCCCGCGGCGTTGGTCAGGATAACGACCTCGACACCCAATTGACGGAAAACGCGCATCGGGAAGATAACCTGCTCCATCGAGTAGCCTTCGTAATAGTGAAATCTACCCTGTTGAACTGCTATGGGCTTCTCACCGATCTTCCCTACGACCATTCGCCCGGCATGCCCCTCTACCGTCGAACGTACAAAATGCGGGATATCCTGATACGGTATCGAAGCCGCGTCCTGAATATCATCAGCGAATGCGCCGAGGCCGCTGCCGAGAACGACAGCCACTTTCGGGTCGGTGCCGCCCCGGTCACGTATAAATTCGGCCGCTTCCGCGGCCATCTCGAATGGTGAATTAGACGACAAGGTTTGGTTCAACTTTCCTTCCTATATGGTTTTCCGAGCGCTTTAGGTGCCCGTGAAAGGCCGATGAAACCAGCCAGCACGATGATCGTCGCGACGTAGGGGATCATCTCAATAAACTGCACGGGCACCGGCTCGCCGTTCCACGTCAGGCCTTGTATCTGAATGGTGATCGCCTCGGTGAATCCGAAAAAGAGGCACGCGAATAGAACCGGTATCGGCTTCCACTTCGCTAGGATCAATGCCGCAAGTGCAATATACCCGCGGCCGGCTGACATCCCCCGAGTGAACAGCGACGATTGCCCCGTCGAAAGAAATGCCCCGCCCATCGCCGCAAGTATGCCCGATATGACGACCGCGGTGTACCGCAGGCGAAGCACATTTATTCCCGCCGCATCAGCCGCCTCGGGGTTTTCACCGACGGCACGCAGCCTCAGCCCAAAGCTTGTTCTGTAGATCGTGTACCAAGCTAGCGGGATCAAAAACAGTGCCAGCACCGACGCAGCCGAAAGCCCGTTGATCACCATCGGGATCTTATGCGCTTGGTCGATCTGCGGGGTCGAGCCGGTTGAATCGTAGATAACGCCGCTGATCAATGCCGGCAGGCCGAGCATTAGAAAATTGATGGCCATCCCGGCGACCACCTGGTCCGCCTCGAATTGGATAACCGCGATGGCATAGATCAAGGCCGTCGCCGCGCCGGCGCCTATCCCGGCAAGCATCCCTAAGTAAGGGTTCCCCGTCTGAAACGTTACTACCGCCGCGGTGAATGCCCCGGAAAGCATCAAACCCTCGAGCGCGATATTGATCACGCCGGAACGTTCGGAAAACAATCCGCCCAGCGCCGCAAACAACAGCGGCGTCGCCGCCGTTATCGCCGAGAAAAGAAATGCAAGATTAACCAGATCTCCCATTTGAAAATGCCGCTAACGCCGGGCGTAGCGCTGAAAACTTGCAACGAACAAGATCATTATCGCCTGCAGCACAAAACCGAGGTCTTTTGAAACATATCGGGTGAATGCGTCGACAAATATCTCGCCGCGGAGCAGGACGCCGAAGAACAATGCCGCGATCAGCACCCCGAACGGATGATTGCGGCCAAGCAGCGCGACCGCGATACCCAAGAATCCCCACTGCGCCGAAAAGTCGTGATAGTAGTTATACCGATTTCCCAAAACCTCGCCGATAGCCACCATGCCCGCCAATGAACCCGACAGCGTCATCGCGATGATGATCTGCCGCTTGGGCGAGATACCGCCGTATTCGGCCGCGGAGGGGTTCTCCCCCACCGCCCGCAGTTCATAGCCCCATTTCGTCTTCCAGAGAAAAGCGTAAACCAGGACGCACATTACGAGCGCGAGCAGGAACGCGACATTCAGCGGGACGTCATGCGAGATGAAGGGCAGGAACTCGTTGAGCCGCGGTATCCGCGCCGCCTCGCCTATCGGCGGCGTTTGCATTATCGGGTCGCCCGGTACTTTGTAGTAATACTGCGTCAAATAGCTGACCAGCGCTATCCCGATGAAATTGAGCATGATCGTGTTGATCACCTCATGGGATCCGAAACGGGCCTTTAGAATTCCCGGTATCGCCCCCCAAATACCGCCGGCGATCACAGCCGCCAGAACCGCCATAGGGATCAGTACAAACGACGGCAGGCTCATCCACGACCAATTTTCTTCGGTCCCGAAAATATTGACAACGGTTCCGCCAAACTTCATCCCGACCCATGCGGTCGCGAATGCCGCCACGTAAAGCTGGCCCTCGGCACCGATATTAAGCAACCCGCAGCGGAATGCGACCGCGACCGCAAGGCCGGTAAAGATCAGCGGCGTAGCGTAATGCAGCGTCCAGCCGATGTCCCGAATCGATCCGAAAGAGTTTGAGAGCAACAGGGAGTAGGCCGCGATAGGATCATCGCCCAGGGCCAGGATTATGACGCTGCCGACCACAAAAGCCGCAAGTACAGCAAGAAGTGGCCAGAGTATCTCGCGAAGCAAGTTCATCGGGACGTGACGGAATCGGAAACGGAATCAAAAAATGCAGTTAAATATAACCGAGAAACGGCTTTCGTGTCACCTTTGAATCCCTTCAAATCATCGTTTCTCCGCGCTAATTTAAGACTTGACACGAAGGCACT
>DATHVL010000372.1:0-2954 GCA_035461325.1 Pyrinomonadaceae bacterium | reverse complement strand
ACGGCTTGAGATGGTAGTAAATTTCATGGGCATGGTCGGCTCCAGCGGAGTGCTTCCGATTCACTACACCGAACTCGTTCTCGACCGCATCCGCCACCGCGACTCTGCGATGTGGGCCTTCCTCGATATCTTCACCCACCGTACTGTCTCGATGTTCTTCCGGGCCTGGGCAAAGTACCGCTTTCCGATCGCTTACGAACGAGGCAATGACGAATTCACCTCATACCTCTTCGACCTCGCGGGCCTCGGCACGCCCGGGCTTCGCGGCCGAATGGGCTTTGACGACGAAGCCTTACTCCCGTATGTCGGCCTGATATCACAAAAGCCCCACTCAGCCAGTGCCCTGGCAAGCACGCTTGCTGACTTTTTTGGCATTAAGGCCCGCGTGATCCAGTTCTTCGGCCAGTGGCTAAACCTCACCGAAGGCGATATCACGCACCTCGGCCGGCAGAACAGCACTCTGGCCCGGACCGCTCTCATCGGTTCACGCGTCTGGGATCAGCAGTCGAAGTTTCGTATCAAGCTCGGCCCGTTGCCGTTTAACAAGTTTCAGGCGTTTCTGCCTAACGGAACCGCGCATCACCCTTTGCGGTCGCTGATACGCTTTATGTCCGGCCTCGAATACGACTTCGACGTTCAGCTCTGCCTTCAGGCAGAACAGGTTCCCGGACTGATACTAACTACGCGGGCGGTCCGCCGGCCGATGCTCGGCTGGACCACGTGGCTTAAAACGCAGCCTTTTACAAACGACGATGAACAGGTCGTTCTCGGCATGGATAAGGAATAAAACCGGGTGCCCTCGCGGCATCACGGATCGGATCTCAACTTGAGGAGAATAGTTATGAATGTAAATCTAAAGTCATTAGTTGGAAGATTGAACGACGTTTCGAGGAATGCGCTCGAAGGAGCGGCGGGCCTTTGCCTCTCCCGAACGAATTACGATGTTGAGATCGAGCACATTCTCGCAAAGATCCTTGAACAGGACGATACAGATCTTCATAAGATCGCGGCTCATTTCGAGGTCAATATCGACCGGCTGTCAAAAGATGTCAGCAGCGCTCTAGACCGCCTAAAGAGCGGCAACTCGCGCACGCCCGGTCTCAGTGACCGCATCCCCCGTTGGATACAGGACGCATGGCTCGTCGCATCCGTTGACTACGGCGCCGCACGAGTCCGCACCGGCCACCTGTTGCTGGCATTACTCGCCAGCGACGGTATGTCCCGCATCGCCCGCGATATATCAAAGGAATTCAGCCATATCTCGGTCGAATCCCTCCAAGCTGAACTCGAGAATATTACCGGCGACTCCGCCGAGGCCCGCGATGCCGTCGCACTGGGCGAGGCCGCAGGTGTCTCCGGCGGCAGCGACGTAGCCTCCGGCGTCCCCGGCAAAACCAAGGCCCTCGATCAATACACTGAGGACCTCACCGCAAAGGCCCGCTCCGGCAAGATCGACCCAGTTCTCGGCCGCGATTTCGAGATCCGCCAGATCATCGACATCCTGACCCGCCGCCGCCAGAATAATCCGATCTTAACCGGTGAGGCGGGCGTCGGTAAGACCGCCGTCGTCGAAGGCTTCGCCCTCCGCATTGCCGAAGGCGACGTGCCTGACCCGCTTAAAAATGTCTCCGTCCGCTCGCTCGACCTGGGACTGCTTCAGGCCGGTGCCGGCATCAAGGGCGAGTTTGAGAATCGCCTCAAATCCGTCATCGACGAGGTCAAATCCTCGCCTCAGCCGATTATTATGTTTATCGATGAGGCCCACACGATGATCGGAGCCGGCGGCACCGCCGGACAGAACGACGCGGCAAATCTTTTGAAGCCTGCTCTCGCCCGCGGCGAACTGCGAACCATCGCCGCAACCACATGGGCCGAGTACAAAAAGTATTTCGAAAAGGACGCTGCCCTCGCCCGCCGCTTCCAGGTCGTCAAGGTCGAGGAGCCCGATGAGCACAAGGCCGTAGCAATGATGCGTGGCATCGCCGACAAAATGGAAGGACACCACAACGTCCGCATTCTTGACGACGCCATCGTCGAATGCGTCAAGCTCTCGCATCGCTATATCACGGGCCGTCAGCTTCCCGATAAATCTGTCTCGGTTCTCGATACCGCCTGTGCAAAGGTAGCCATCGGACAAGGTGCCACTCCCGGCCCGATCGAAGACGCGACCCGTCGTATCCAGAATCTCACCTCTGAGATCGACTCCCTCGAACGCGAACAGGTGACCGGCGCCGAGCATGATGAAAGGCTCGAAACTCTCAAAGCCGATCGTGCTGCGACCGAAGAGGAACTTTCGAAACTCAAGGAACAGTGGGAAAAAGAAAAAGGCTTGGTCGATCAGATCCGGAACATTCGCACGAAACTCGAAATGTCACGTCTCGACTCAAAGCTCGCTGATGCCGTTGGCAACGGCTCCGCTCCCGCGGGGGCTGAAACCGCTGCCGCCGCGACCGCAGAGGCAGATGGCCCTGTAGGTGACGAGTCCGCCGGAACGGCGACCGCCACCGCACCCGAAACGGCTCAACCCGTCGATACCGAATTCCTCCGGTCTGAACTCAAACGGCTCGAGGCGGAGCTAAAAGAGGTCCAGGCCGAAACGCCCTTGATGCAGCCTGTCGTTAACGGCCAGACCGTCGCCGAGGTCATCTCCGGCTGGACTGGCATCCCCATCGGAAAGATGGTCGCCGATGAGATCAACGCCGTGCTCAATCTTGCCGGAACACTTCGCGAACGGGTTCTGGGACAGGATCATGCCCTCGAATCCATCGCCCAGCGTATCCGCACTTCCCGTGCCGGCCTGACCGATCCCAAACGCCCGATCGGCGTATTCCTCCTCGTCGGCACTTCCGGCGTCGGTAAGACAGAGACCGCGCTCGCCCTGGCCGAATCGCTTTACGGCGGCGAACGCAATCTCATTTCGATCAACATGAGCGAGTATCAAGAGGCACATACCG
>DATHVL010000371.1:0-3468 GCA_035461325.1 Pyrinomonadaceae bacterium | reverse complement strand
GGCGTCCTTATCGGCAAGGGCGGCCTTTACGGCAACGTCATCCGCACCGGAATGATGCTCAATTCGACAAAAGCCCACGTCGACGAGCTGATTGCCGCCCTCGATGCGTCCTTCGCATTATCGTAAATCTAAAGGAGATATGAGAATGACCCCATTAACTGCGACCCCCGTTAACCTTCCGCCGGATGCAGTTTTGTTCGATCTGATGTTTGGAGCGATCGTTGAACGATCGATCTACGTAGCCGCCCAACTCGGGGTCGCCGACGAATTGGGCGACGATACCAAAACCGCTGCAGAGCTTGCCGGCGCGACCGGCACACATACCGAATCGCTCTACCGCCTTTTACGTCTCCTTGCGAGTTATGGCTGTTTCGAAGAGGGCTCGGACGGGCGTTTTCGGAACACGTCGCTTTCCGATCTGCTGCGCAGCGATTCGCCGACCTCGATGCGCGACTTTGTACTTATGATCGCGAACGATTGGAATTGGCAGACGATCGCGAGCCTTAGCCACAGTGTGCAGACAGGTAAACTCGCTTTTGAGCACGCGTTCGGAATGACCACATGGGAATTTTTCGAAGCGAACCCGGAACAAGGAGCATTGTTTAACCGGGCGATGACGAGCGTCTCCTCCGGAGTTGTGGGGCCGATCACCGACGCTTACGATTTCTCACATCTCGGCAAGATAGTAGATGTTGCAGGAGGGCACGGCCACCTGCTTTCGTCGATCCTCTCGGCAAACCCTGGCGTCTTGGGCGTGCTTTTTGATGTACCGTCCGTGATCGCCGGTGCGGGTGAGCATTTTGAGAAGGCAGGCGTCTCAGATCGCGTGGAGATGGTGGCGGGCGATTTTTTCGAAGCCGTTCCCAGTGGAGCGGATGCCTACATCTTGAAGTACATCATTCACGATTGGCTCGACCCGGATTGTATTCGAATTCTCGGAAACATCCGCGACGCAATGAATCCGGACGGCAAGGTCCTTATCTGTGAAATGGTTGTGCCGGAGGGGAACGGTCCCAGTCCGGCAAAGGTCCTCGATATTCAAATGCTTTTGGCAGCGGGCGGAAAGGAAAGGACCGAAGCAGAATTCCGGCAATTGCTTGACAACTCCGGCTTCGAGCTTGAACGAATCATTCCCACTAGCTCGCCGCTGCAGATCGTTGAAGGGGTCAGGAAAAAATAGCAGCAGCGCGAGTGAACATTTGGCGTCACGCCCGCCGCCACGTTCCGCGGTCGCCTAGGCTTACTACAGACTAGGTCCATCGCCCCCGCGTAGCAGCGGAATCGATTTTCGCCTCCCATGAGTTTCCCGTTCATTACAGTTCGTCGTTTTCATGCGATAATTCAGCTCGATGAATAAGGGGTTTATAAAGCTGCGGCCCGCCGAGGAGCGCTCGCCGTTCTGGTGGTTTCGCTGGGTTCCGACGGTCGTTCTGTCGATCATCGTCGTCTATGCTCTGTACGTCATTGGGTCTGTCGTTATCGTTCCCATTCTGGCGTCCGTGGCCCTCGCCTACCTTCTCAATCCCATAGTGGTGCGCTTCCAGGGCTGGGGGCTTTCCAGGGGGTCGGCGTCGCTGGTGGCGATCATCGTCATTTCGCTCGCCATCGCCGCCTTCTTCTCATATGTCGTACCCGATCTGTGGGCCCAAAGTTCCCGAGCCGGCCAACAGATCGCCGAAAGCTTTACGCCCGAAAACGCCGCCCGTCAGCGAATGTGGCTGCGGCGTTTCTCGCCCGCGCTTGAACGCGTCGCGGGCGATAAAGTTGAGGAATTCCTAAGCGACCCGGTTGAGTTCTACGATAAGAATGTTGCTGCTCCGACCGCGGCGACGATCGATGAAGAGGGCAAAATAACACCCGGCCGTTCCAGCGGTTCGGTCGTTTTTTCGACGATCATCTCATCGCTCGATCTCGTGCTCGTCCCCTTTTTCGTCTTTTATATCCTTATCGATTTTCCGCGGTGGCGTGAGTCCTTCGAAGATCTTATACCTCCGCGCTTTCGCGACCCTTTCAGCCGGCTGTTTGATGAGTCGGGCCGCATTCTCGAGTCTTACGTTCGCGGCCAATTGCTGATCGGCTTTATCATGGCCGGTATGTATGCCGTTGCCTTTTGGGCGATCGGGGTCCCGGCCTGGGCGGGCATCGCGATCATCGCCGGCCTGCTCAACGCCATACCGTATGTCGGCACGATCTTGGGGATCCTTCTCGCGGGCTCCTTCACCATAGCTAACGGTGGAGGAGTTTGGGAACTCGCCGCGGTCCTTGGTGTTTTCGTCGCCGTCCAAACCGTCGAGGGGTATTTCCTGACGCCGAAGATCCTCGGCGGAAGGCTCAATCTCCACCCGATGGCGGTGTTTCTCGGTCTGCTCGTAGGCGGCAAATTGTTCGGCCTGCTCGGGATAATCATTTCTATTCCGGCGATCGCGATCGGCAAGGTGTTTCTGAGATTTGCCAACGAGTTGTATCAGTCCTCCTACTTTTATCGCCAATCAGACGGCGCCACGCGCGAACGCGACGAGGACGTCGAAGACCTCATCGCCCAGGCCGCCGACAATGTCCTCGCCGAACAGGAACGTAAAGGTGAAGAGGATGCAGATGAAGATGCAGATGCAAAACAAGACAAACCCGAATAGCGTGAGATAGGTGTTGTTATGATCGAGGTCATGTCAGAAAACGAACGAACGGAGGCCGTCCGTGCCCTTGCCGAGGGAGCGGAGGTAATAAAACGTGCGTACGCGGAAAATAATGTCGACCTTTATCTATCGGCTTTCGACGAGGAGGCCGTCGTTTCGATGCCCGGGCGTCCTATAATACGTGGACACGACGCGCTGCGGGATGCGTTCGTCGGCCGGCAGCAATTGCCGCCGGGTGCTACCTTCGAGGTCGTTCCGCTCGAACTTGAGCTTATCTCCCCGGAGTGGGCATACGCTTTCGGCACCGACATTCTCGAGTTCAAGACGTAAACCGGTGAGCCGGTACGGGAAACCATGACCTTCCTGGTCCTGATCCGCAAGACAGATCAAGGGTGGAAAACCTTTCGCGAGGTCGTGAGCGCGGACCAAACCTAGATAATGAAACGTTTTGGAGATTAAAATGATTCTGGCCCGTATTTTACTACTGCGAGACCGTGACGACCTCCGATAAAATAGAGGAAAATGAGACTCGCTATCCCATTTATTTTCCTTATAGCTTTTGCGGCTGTGGTAAGCATGTCTACGACCTGCAACAGCGGCGATGGCGATCGAGTGGATGCTGACGAGATCGCGGTTTATCTTGCGATTGCTAGTTCGGACCACAGCAAGGCGATTGTGGTTTCAAGTGACGCAATTAGGGCATTAGGAATCCTAGAGGCCGAACACGTGCGTTCACTATTGCCTTCTGCTCCTGAGGCGGCCATCCGCGATTTCTTGGATAAGAACCAAAAGGATCTGATTTTGACGGACGATGTAACGGTCGACGGTGGCTTTA
>DATHVL010000370.1:0-9950 GCA_035461325.1 Pyrinomonadaceae bacterium | reverse complement strand
CGGCGGGTTCGAGATCGAATTGCCCTGTCCGGTAGTCGCCTCGGGTACGGATTTGCCGGTGAACCAGTTCAACGCCCGTTTAAACACGCCGCTGTCGACATGGCTGGGGCGGTATGTTTCGCCGCTGCCGCCCGCCGGCATGCCTGAGATCATGTGCAGTACGGCACGGAGGTCGTCTCGCATTTCCGAGATCTTCTGGTACCGGTCCTTCGGATGTTTTTCGAGGGCCTTGTCAAGGATCTGTTGAAGCTGGGGCGGAACCGGATCGCGCCGCATCTCGGAGATCGGCTTCGGCGTTCCGTAAAGAACCTGATGGCGGACGTCGATTACCGTTTTGCCCTGAAACGCCCAGATCCCTGTGAGCATTTCGTAAAGCAGAACGCCGGTCGAAAAAATATCTGAACGTGCATCCGCCCGCTCCCCGCGGGCCTGTTCCGGTGCCGCATAGGTCGCTGTACCGTACGGGATCCCGAGTTCGGTTATCTCCGTCCGATCGTGCCCCGCGACGGAATCAACGTGCTCGTCTTCCATGAGCTTTGCAAGGCCAAAGTCAAGGATCTTTGCCTGGCCCGTTTCGGAGACCATCACGTTTCCGGCCTTAATGTCACGGTGGATGATGCTTTTGGAATGTGCGTAGGCGAGAGCATCGGTCACCTGTATGGCGACGGAAATAGCGCTGCGAAGTTCGAGCGGCCGGCCGCTTACCAACTGGCGCACATTCTTGCCCTCAACGTACTGCATCGCGATGTAGTAGATGCCGTTGGCCTGGTCAAAGCCGTAAATAGTACAGATGTTCGCGTGGTCGAGCTGAGAGCAAAGCTGCGCCTCGCGTTCGAAGCGTTTGAAGTTTGCGGTGCGCGAGGTGAGTTCAGGAGGGAGGACCTTAATGACAGCTGTACGGTTCAGCTTAGTGTCGAGAGCCTTATAGACGGTTCCCTGTCCGCCCGAGCCGATCTTTTCCAGTATCTTGTATTGGTTTACTTGCGAACCAATCATACGGTCCCGGCATTCGGATCAATATCCGATCCAAATGCCTATCTCCGGGGTCAAAGCAGCAAACCCTAAGTCTAATCCCGGGCCACTAAAATCCCAAACGCGTTTTTTGATTTGCGGAGACCTGCAAACTGCAGGTCATCGGGGAACGATCGTTCAGCCGCGGGGCGGATCGCCCCAACCTGATCCGACATAAACTCCGTTTTCGACCATTGCCGGAACAACCGGGTCGCCGCCAGTGTATTCGAGCATCTCACGCTGCCGCTCCAAGTCATTTTGGGCGTCGTATTCAATAAACGGAATGCCTTTTGAGTTATAGTGGTCCCTTGCCTGTTGGCAATAAGGGCAATCGGGCTTAACGTAAATAACCAGTGACATTGTCGGGCAAACCTCCTTTAGTTAAGATAGTGTAGCGAACCGGCGGACGTGACGCCAATCATCGGTCAACCCGGCAAATGACAAACGACACAAGCGGCGACGAGATCTTTGTCCCGTACGATAGGCTGATCGAGATCGACCTGTGCGGCCGGCCCGTCATGGTGCCGGAAAATAATTCTGTACTCCGCTGTCTTCAGTTCCTGGCGATAGAAAAGATATCCCACGCCGATCTTTGCTGGAACGGCGACTGCGACAATTGCAGAGTGACGATTAGAAGTAACGGAAGGCTGCAAAGCACTATCGCTTGCCGGACCCTCGTCAGAGAGGGGATGAAGATCGAGAAGTTAAGTGAGGAGATCGATGTATCAGGCGATCTCGATCAGCCCTAATATTTCGGCACTCGCGGATCAACCTCGTTCGACCACGCCGTGATGCCGCCGCGAAGATTCTTTAACGTACCCGGAAAACCTGATTGCTGCAGGGCCGCGACAGCCCGGGCGCTCCGTGCACCCATCTTGCAATGAATGACGGTCTCGCGATCGCGGTCGATCTCGTCGACGCGCTGCATCAATTCGCCAAGCGGGATAAGCTTTGCTCCTTTTATCCGAGCAAAGGCATATTCTTCCGGCTGGCGTACATCAATTAATTGGATCTTCTCGCCCGCGTCCATGCGGGCCTTTAGTTCGGTGGCTGAGATCTCTTCGATCATTTGATAATTCCTCGTGTCCGTTCTTATAAGTAATTTATATCGATTTGAAGGATAAGACCACACGTCCGGGCGATAACTCGGGCTTATTGCCAAAAAACTGTAACTGATACATTTACAAAAATTTACATTCTGAATCTTAACTCGCTTACCCCGCGTATTATAAAATTAGCATCATATTCGATCGATACGTATGTTACTAAAGCTCGTCCCCGGCCGGATCCCGGCTTTGAAGATATTTTTGTTGTCCCTTACCGCGCTTGCCTCAGCTTGCGGTTCGGGTTCCTCCACCGAGATCACCGTGGATGCGACAGCGGGGGATCAAGATGCTCCCATCGCGATCACGACCGCGCGAGCCGAATCGCGAGACGTGCCTGCTTATATTCAAGCGACTGGCAGCCTTGTAGCTGACGAAACGTCGAACATCGCGCCAAAGGTTGCCGGAAAGGTCGCGAACATTTCGGTCAATGTAGGGCAGTTCGTTTCTCAAGGGGCGGTGATCGCGCGTATCGACGACCGTGACGCCCGGCTGCAACTCGCTTCGGCTCAGGCTGCCGTTAAACAGGCGACGGCGGCGGTGCGGCAAGCGGAGGCTCGATTGGGGCTCGGGCCCAGCGGGCGATTCAACGCAACCGCCATCCCGGAGGTCCGGGCGGCAAATGCTGCATATGAACAGGCTCAGGCAGAGCTGCGTCAGGCTGAGGCCAATGAGCAGCGGTACCGGCTGTTGGTTGAGTCCGGCGATGTCGCCATGATCACCTATGAACAGTTTAGGCTGACGCGAGATACAGCGCGTTCGCGGGTCAATACCGCAAAGGAGCAGCTTGACGCACAGATCAACACAGCCCGCCAAAGCAATGAACAAATAAGGAGTGCGGAGGCAGCGGTCGAGGCTGCACGTGCAAACGTAAACATTGCCCAGCAATCTATCGCCGACACGGTTATTCGTGCACCATTCTCGGGCTTCATCAGCGCCAGGCCCGTGGCAGTGGGCGAGTTTGTTTCGACGGCGACGGTCGTTGCGACGCTGCTGAGAACTAACCCCATTACTATTGAGATACAGGTCGCCGAGGCTGACGTGCCGGCGGTCGGCGTGGGCAGGGGCGTTTCGATCGAGGTGGATGCCTATCGCGACAGGCGTTTTTCGGGAACGGTGAGGGCGGTGAATCCGGCGGTCGATGCCTCTTCACGTGCCGCCATAGTCGAAGCTACCATCGAGAATAGCGATAACGCATTGCGCACCGGTATGTTTGCGACAGCGCGGATCACCCGGGAAGGCGGATCCATTGGTGTTTTCGTCCCGAGATCTGCTGTTTACAACCACTTGGCAACACAATCATTCCGAGCATTCGTCATAGAGGACGGCGTGGCGAGGTTGAGGGTTTTACAACTGGGGCCGGAAGAGGGTGAAAGCATTCAGATCATAAACGGACTAAGTGCCGACGAGATCGTCGCCACCAGCAATCTCGAGCAGCTCTATGAGGGTGCAAGAGTAGTTCAGTAGCGCACAGGGATCGGAAGAGTATTATGCAATGGTTAGCTGAAATTTGTGTACACCGGCCGGTATTTGCAACGGTGATCGTCCTGTTCCTGACTGTCGTTGGCGGTTTTAGCTTTTTCACCCTGGGGGTCGACCGATTTCCGAAGATCGACCTCCCGACGATCTCGGTCCGAGTTAGCAACCCCGGCGCGGCGCCGGAAGAGATGGAAACCGAGGTCACCGAGATAATTGAGGGCGTCCTCAATACGGTACCCGGCGTCGAGGAAATGCGTTCGAGTTCGTCGCGCGGCAGTTCGAACGTGACCCTCACATTCGACCTCGAAAAGGATCCGGATGTCGCCTTTCAGGAGATCCAAGAGAAGCTGAGCGGTGTGGGCAACCGTCTTCCTGAATCCGCCGACCCGCCGCGCGTTCAGAAATCCGATCCCGATTCTCAACCCGTACTGCTTTACACCATCAGCGCGCCGCGAAATGTCATTGAGCTCACCGAACAGGTTGAAACGCTGATCCTTGAAAGGATCGAATCCGCGGACGGCGTCGCCGAGGCCTTTATGTGGGGAGCCCGGCAGCCGCAGGTCCGGGTAAGCGTGAATCCTGATCGGCTTCGTGCGTTCAACATTTCGGTCACAGAGGTCTCCAACGCGATCCGCTCGCAGAATCAGGAAATGCCCGGCGGCAACCTGATCGAGGGCCAGCGGACATATGGCGTTCGTACGCTCAGTAAACTAACCGAGATAGAACAGTTCGCCGAGATCGTCATCGCCACGCGAAACGGCTATCCGATAAAGATCAGGGACATCGGACGAGTCGAGGAGTCGGGTGCCGAGCCGACCTCCGCCGCATCGCTCGACGGCGTACAGTCCGTCTCAATAGGTATCAGAAAACAGGCGGGCGCGAACACGATCGCGGTTATAAATAATGTTAAAGAGCGGATGGCTCTTATCATTCCCAACCTGCCGAGTGATATGAACGTCGCGATCATCCGCGACCAGTCTGAGTTCATCGAGAATTCACTTCACGCCATTGAGGAGCATCTTGTTCTCGGAGGCCTATTCGCCTCGATCATCGTATTCGTATTTCTCTGGAATTTTCGATCGACGATCATAGCAGCTGTGGCGATACCGATATCGATCATTGCCGCCTTTGCTGCAATAGCCGCCTTCGGTTATTCGCTAAACCAGATGACGATGCTCGCCCTGACACTAATGGTGGGTATTGTGATCGACGACGCGATCGTGGTACTCGAAAACATCTACCGCTTTGTTGAGGAGAAGGGGATGGACCCCTTCCAAGCTGCTATCGAGGGCACGCGCGAGATCGGGCTGGCCGTACTGGCGACGACTCTTTCGTTGCTTGCGGTGTTTATTCCGGTCGGATTTATGACCGGAATTGTCGGACGATTCATGTCTTCGTTCGGCTTGACCGCTGCGGCTGCCATTGCGGTATCGCTGATCGTCTCGTTCACCCTTACCCCGATGCTGGCGTCGCGTTGGATCAAAAGGCCCGAGAGGAGTGAGGCTCCGAACCCGATCGATACCGATCTGACCCCGGCGGAGGCTGCCGCGCTCGCCACCGAAGAAGCTAGTTCAAAAGACGGCTGGTTCTACAGAAAGGTCGACGGCAGCTATACCTTCATGCTCAAGCTGGCGATGCGCTTTCGATGGGCTGTTGTGCTGATCTGCATACTTACCGTTGCGTCAATCTACCCTCTTTACAAATTCGTGGGTATGGCATTCTTGCCCGATGAGGACGAATCTCTCTATCAGGTCAACCTCCGCGGACCGCAGGGGACATCGCTTTCGGCGACGCAATCGATACTAGACCGGATCGGTAGGGACATCAGAGCAGAGATCCCGGGCGTCAAAAACACCCTTATACTTGCGGGTTTCGGCCGAGGGTCGGGCTCCAATAACGGTTTTATTAACGTTGCTCTTCTTCCGGTGGGCGAACGCGACCATTCGCAATCCGAGTTGATCGATAAGACGCGTGCGATCGTTAGAAAGTATTCGCGCGACGGCTATTCGGTTCAGGTCTCTGCCTCTTCATCGATCGCCGGCAGCATCGGTCTTGGCCGTGGCGGTTCCGGCGTCGGGCTTTATATCGCCGGGCCGGACATGGAGCAGTTGCGCATATACGCCGATCAACTCGTCGAACGAATGGCTTCCGACCCGATATTCCGCGACCCGGATAACTCCGTAGAGGTGGGTACCCCCGAACTGCGTGTCGTCATCGACCGGGTCAAGGCTGCGGATCTGAGTGTTCGAGCCGGTGACGTGGCCCAAGCCTTAAATATTCTCGCGGCAGGCCAAAACGTCTCAACTTACAGTGCCGGGTCGAAGCAGTACGATGTCGTGGTGCGAGCCGATGAGCCATTCAGGCGCGATCGTGAAAATTTCAAATATTTTACCGTGGCCTCCACGACCGGCGGCACGGTTCCGCTCGATCGCGTAGTTAAGATCGAAGAGGGGTTTGCTCCGTCCTCGATCAACCGTCTAAACAGGCAGAGGCAAGTCACCGTCTCAGCAGGGCTGCCGCCGAATTCATCCGAGTCTGATGCACTAGCGAAGCTGCAAGGTTACGTGCGTGAGCTTAATATGCCGGCCGAGTACACCACCGGTGTGACGGGCCAGTCAAAAGAATTGGAGAGGGCATATCAGTCATTCCTTTACGCATTCCTACTCTCATTCGTGTTTATGTATTTGGTGCTCGCAGCCCAGTTCGAATCATTCATCCACCCGGTTACTATCCTGCTCACCTTGCCGCTTGCCGTGCCTTTCGCACTGCTGTCGACGGCCATGGCTGGGCAGACGCTGAATATCTTTTCAGCGCTCGGCATCTTGCTCCTGTTCGGTATCGTTAAGAAAAACGCGATCCTCCAGATCGACCACACGAATACGCTGCGCGCCAAAGGAATGAACCGCTATGACGCGATCATCCAGGCGAACCGGGACCGACTGCGCCCGATCCTGATGACGACCCTCGCGCTGGTTGCGGGCATGATCCCGCTTACCTTGGGCACCGGTGCCGGTGCTGCAACGAACCGGTCGATCGGCATTCTCGTCGTCGGCGGACAGTCGCTCTGCCTCCTGCTCACGCTGCTCGCAGTGCCGGTCTTTTACTCGTTGTTCGATGATGCCGGCGAGTCACAGATAATGAGGCGGACAGGGCAGCGTCTTGACCCGATCCGGCAGGCGATATTTCATCCGATCAAGAGCAGATTCAAAAGTACGTTTAATCGAAGGTCGAGCGGCGGAACCAATGTGAAAGGGGGAGCGGATGCAGGTGGTTCACAACCGGTAGCCGCGGACAGTAATTAAATGAGTTCGCTTTACAAGAGTTTTTTCGCCGGCCGATCAGCCGCGATATTGGGCGTATTATGCGCATTTGCAGCGTTTACAGCCGCCCAAGATCCGGTGCCGACGCCACTTCCGATCGCAACGCCCCCTCTCGTGATGCCGACGCCGGTGACCGCGGATACGCCCGAACCGCCGCCGGTCGCCCCGGATTTTGAGGCTCCCCAGCGGCCTCTGCCCAGCGCAGAGCGCGTCGGAGTCGATCTGGCAAATCAACTCCCGTTGACTTTGGAGGACGCGATCGAGCGGGCTCTGCTGAACAACAACAACATTGACGCATCGCGAAACGATGTGGAGATCGCCGAATTTAACTTGCGTGGAGCACAGGGTGTTTATGATCCGCTGCTCTCCGCGGAAAGCTACTACGAAAGCGCGACGACCCCGACAGCATCGATCATCGGCGGTGCCGTAAACGGTGCCGTCACGCAAAAGCGCATAATCGGGAATACGGGCGTAAGCGGCTTTTCGCCGTGGATGGGCGGCTCTTATTCGGGACGATTTGATTCTGCCCGTAACTCGACCAGCAACACGAATGCTACCCTCGACCCGCAATATCCCACGATCGTCAGCCTTAACTATATTCAGCCGCTTTGGCGGAACCGGACGATCGACAACAATCGACGGACTATCGAGATCGCGAAAAAGAACCTCAGCCTGAGCGATTCAGAATTTAGACAGACCGCGATCGAGGTGATCGCGCAGGTCGAGCAGGCATATTGGAATCTGACCTTCGCCCTCAGGAATCTGCAGGTCCAGATCGACGCAGTTCGCCAAGCTCGCGATCAGCTAGACAGCAATCGCCGGCTGGTCGCCCAGGGCGTTATCGCCCCCATAGATATCGTCGCGGCGACCTCACAGATCGCCACCCTTGAGCAGAATATATTCGTCGCTCAAGAGGAGGTCACCCGTGCCGAGAACACCCTAAAGACGCTCATGCTCCCGGATCGAACGGCGGCTGAGTGGTCGCGGCCGATAACGCCGGTGTCGCCCATTAGTCTTGAGCCGCCGCAGATCGGACTCGAGGTCGCAGTGACCGAAGCTCTTCGAAATCGGCCGGAGATAACCCAGCTCGAGACAAGTGCTGAGATCAACCGCATTGACCAGCAGTATTTTCGTAACCAGACCAAGCCGCAGATCGATCTGGTCGGCACCTATACTTCTCAAGGCCTTGCGGGTTCCGAGACACCGCGGGCGATCGATCCTGAAACGGGCCTCAGCCGCGTCCCGCCCAATCTGGTCGGCGGATATTTTACTTCTCTCGGAAATCTGATCGCCCAAGATTACCCCACCTACCGTGCCGGAATCACCATCAGCCTGCCTTGGGGCAACCGGACGGCAAAAGCAAATCTCGGCCGTACGCTGGTACAGGAAACGCGCATCAACAACGTGCGTGCGCAAGCCGAACAGGTGATCGAGGCCGAAGTGCGAAACGCGCTTCAGGCCCTGCGTTCCGCACAGGCGCGTCTTGCGTCCGCTTCAGCGGCACGCACCGCGGCAGAACAGCTTGCCGATAGTGAGCAGCGACAGTTTCGTGCGGGAACGACGACGTTCTATCTGGTGCTTGAACGGCAGAATGAGCTAGTTGCAGCACGCGGCCGCGAACTGCAGGCGCAGACGGATCTCAACCGGGCGATCTCTGAGTTCCAACGCGCGATCGGTGCCACGCTGAGCTCGAATAACATAAACGTAACCGACGGGCGCAATTTGATGATCACACCCAAGCAGCAGCGGTATACATATTCGCGGCCAACTCCTGTGCTGACGGGTGTGCCGGTTTCAGATAAATGATCGCGTATCAAACAGTGATCGCTTCCTGATATTCACCCCATACGCCGCGGAGGCGGTGGCTGATCTCGCCGACCGTCACCTGGGCATCTACGCAGGCAAGTATCCGTGGCAAAAGATTTTCTGTACCGGCGGCTGACTCGGCAAGTGAGGCGAGAGCCACGTCTGCCACTGCTGCGTCCCGTCTTGCCCTGACCGCTTGCAGCCGCTCGACCTGATCTCGCTCGATCTGCGGATCGACCCTCATGATCGGGATCGGTATCTCTTCATCGATCCTGTATCGATTCACCCCGACAACAACGGCGTCCTCGGCCTCGACAGCCCGCTGATATGTATAGGCTGCCTCCTGGATCTCACGTTGGACATAGCCCGCTTCTATCGCGGCGAGCATCCCGCCGAGCGCGTCGATCTTCTCGATATAATCGGTGGCAAGCTGTTCCAGCCGCGAGGTGATCTCCTCGATCGCGTAGCTCCCAGCCAACGGGTCGACCGTGTCGGCGATGCCCGATTCGTGCGCGATCACCTGTTGAGTGCGGAGAGCGACGCGGGCCGCGTGTTCTGTGGGCAGCGAGAGTGCCTCGTCCATTGAGTTCGTATGCAGGCTCTGCGTGCCGCCAAGCACTGCCGCCAGCGCCTGTATGGTGGTGCGGACGATATTGACCTCCGGCTGTTGCGCGGTCAGCGTAGAGCCGGCGGTCTGCGTGTGAAATCGCAGCATCATCGACTTGGGGTTCTTCGCACCAAAGCGGTCCCGCATTATGCGTGCCCAAAGCCGGCGGGCCGCTCGGAACTTACAGACCTCCTCGATCAGGTTGTTGTGCGAGTTGAAAAAGAAAGAGAGCCGCGGGGCGAAATTGTCGACGTCCAAGCCCGCCTCGATCGCCGCGTCGACATAGCAGATCGCATCGGCCAGCGTAAAAGCAAGCTCCTGTGCGGCGGTCGAACCCGCTTCGCGAATGTGGTATCCCGAGATAGAGATCGTGTTCCAATTGGGCACCTCGGCGGCGCAATACGCAAAGGTATCTGTGATCAGCCGCAGGCTCGGCTTGGGTGGGTAGATATAGGTTCCGCGGGCGATGTATTCCTTGAGAATGTCGTTCTGGATCGTGCCGGTAACCTTTTCGAAAGGCACATCTTGCTTTTTAGCCACCGCGAGATACAAGCATAACAGTGTCGACGCCGTTGCATTGATCGTCATCGACGTCGACACCTTGTCGAGCGGGATGTCGCCGAA
>DATHVL010000369.1:0-3495 GCA_035461325.1 Pyrinomonadaceae bacterium | reverse complement strand
TTTCTTTGGAGGAACTGCGCTCGTTGGTGCCGGAGGTCGGAGAGGAAGTTTACGCGGCATTGAAGTTGGAACAGGCTTTGGGTTCGAAGGCCGCGATCGGCGGTACGGCGCCGTTACGAGTTTACGAGGCTCTGAAAATGGCGCGGGAGCTCATCGCAGCGAATTCGGAATAAGTCGTAAGCGATAGGTGAGAAGTGAGAACCGATGTACAAGTCTGAGGTCATAAAGGCGACGGGCGAGAATGAGCTGATGCGGTTTCTGGGAGTGGAGATCGTCACGGCGGAGGCCAACCGCGTGGTACTGACGATGGATGTAACGCCAAAGGTGCACCAGTATGCGGGGATCATGAACGGCGGCGTTTCGCTTTATTTAGCAGAGACCGCGGCGTCGGTCGGCGTGGTTGCTTATGCCGATCTGACAAAGGTGACGCCGGTGGGAGTCGAGATCAACGGCAATCATCTGCGGGCTGTGAGCAAGGGAACGTTGACGGTAGAGGCACGGCCCGTCTTTCCGGGACGGACAATGAGCATCTGGCAGATCGATATCAAAAACGAAAAAGACAAGCATATTTTTACCGGGCGATGCTCCGTGCTGCTGCAAAAACGGCCCGCATTTCCGCAAGATGCATAAGTTCACACGCAGCCTTCTCACAGAATGGCGGCGGCTTGGGCTGCCGTTCGAGGGCGAGGCGGTGGTCGTGGCCGTTTCGGGCGGAGCGGATTCAGTATCGCTATTGCTTGCCTTGGCGGACCTTGAGAAACGGAAAAAGCTCACCAACGAACTGATCGTTGCGCATTTTGATCACGGGCTAAGAGGCGAGGCGAGTGAGGCAGATGCCGATTTTGTGAGGGGGTTGGCGGGCGACGTCGGCCTGAAGTTCGTCGGTGGCATGGGCAAGATCGCCGCGAAGGGAAATCTTGAGCAGAATGCACGCAGGGCGAGGTATGCGTTTCTTGAAAAAACGGCTGCGGACGCTGACGCGTTTGCGGTCGTCACGGGGCATACGATGAACGACCAAGCCGAAACATTTTTGTTTAACCTGTTACGGGGGAGCGGAGCGGCGGGTTTAGCGGCAATGCCTCCGATGCGGGCATTGACAGACGGAACCGAGACGCTGCTGGTGCGGCCGATGCTAAGATGGGCACATCGGGCCAACACGGAAGACTTCTGTCGAGACATGGACGTCGAACCGCGCAAAGACGCGATGAACGAGGATCCGTCGTTTACACGAGTTCGAATAAGGAAAGAGGTGATCCCGCTGTTAGCGGAAATGAACCCGAAAGTGGTGGATGCGATCGCGCAGGCGGCGAATTTGCTAAGGGAATCCTCAAATCCGGGAATCGCGGCCGAGGCAGAAAAGTTAATGGTGGCTGAATTGGCCCGCTTGGATGACGCAGCGGTCCAGACGGTGATTCGTGAATGGTTGGGCATCCGGCGCGGAAATCTGCGTGGATTAACACTGAAACATATAGGGGCGATAGTGCGTTTGGTAAAGAGCCGCAAGAGCGGGCGAGTGGCGGAGCTGCCGCGGGGCGAGAGGGTGATCAAGCGCGGGGGCCGGCTAATCTTTACGACGGACCATGCGGTGGAGGAGGCCTAAATGAATGAACTGGTTCAACAGAAATTAGTTACGTTTTTAGCCGGTTTTATCGCGGGTGCGGTAGTTTGCGGCATCGTCGCGGCGATGATCGCCTCGGGAGTTTTTTCACAAGATCCCGACCCCGCCGTGAGCGTTGAAGAGATGGTGGCCCATATTAAGAGCGACCAAGTTGCCGAAGTAAGGCTGGATGGAGACGACCTGAGGCTGATCTATTGGACCGGAAAAACTGCCCGAGTTGACGATGCGCGAAACGCGTCTATCGCCTTGATCATTGAGGCCGCGATGGGCACAAAGACCAAGATCACCGAGAGCCCGACGACTCCGGGCATCCTATGGACGCTGCTCGTCAGTATTTTACCGCTGCTGTTGGCGGCGGCAGTACTGGCCGGAGCGGCGGCATTGGCGGGTTATGCATTCGGCAGAGGGTTCAAAAAGAGTTGAAAAATAGGGGCTTGGCAACTACAATCAAAGGTTGGCGCCCTGGATAGGGTTTTACTATCGGTTTGAGAACAACGGTGCGAGGTTAACTTTCATCAAAAGGCATGTTGCGACAATCTCGATGAGAGTTGGTTTGGAGGCTATATATTGAATTCTAAGGCAAGACAAGTATTTTTGTGGTTCATGATCATCGCCAGCGCGTTGCTCTTTGTCTGGTATTTGCAGGACAGACAGACCAAGCCGGCGCAGGACCTGACCATCGACCTCGCGATCACTCGTGTTCAGAACAAAGAATTTACCGAAGCAGCCTTTAAGGCCTCTCAGGTCGAGTTTACCGATGCCGAAGGCAATAAACTGGTAACGACGCTCGGCAGCGACGCGACACGCGAGAAGCTGTTGAGTACGATCACGGGCTTTAACGAAGCTAATACGGGTTCGCAGATCAAGATCACCGAAGAGCCGTCGTCGAGCGGTCTGGGCTGGCTGATCCTTATTAATGCACTGCCGTTCCTGCTTCTGATCGGATTCCTGGCATTCACGCTGCGGCAAATGCAGGCGGGCGGCAACAAGGCCCTGAGCTTTGGCAAGTCGAAGGCGAAACTGCTGAACAATCAGCAGAAACGCGTTACGTTCAAGGACGTCGCAGGCGTTGAAGAAGCCAAGGAAGAACTACAGGAGATCATCGAATTTCTTCGCGATCCGCAGAAATTTCAGAAGCTCGGCGGCAAGATCCCTAAGGGCGTGCTGATGGTTGGCCCTCCGGGAACCGGTAAAACACTGCTTGCTAAAGCCGTAGCCGGCGAGGCGAACGTCCCGTTCTTCTCGATCTCGGGTTCGGATTTTGTGGAGATGTTCGTCGGCGTCGGTGCGAGCCGCGTCCGCGATCTATTTGAACAGGGCAAGAAGAACGCTCCATGCATCATCTTTATCGATGAGATCGACGCTGTCGGCCGGCACCGCGGTGCGGGGCTCGGCGGGGGACACGACGAGCGCGAACAGACACTCAATCAGCTGTTGGTCGAGATGGACGGTTTTGAATCGAACGACGGCGTGATCCTGATGGCATCGACCAACAGGCCCGACGTGCTTGACCCGGCGCTTCTGCGTCCGGGACGCTTTGACCGCCGAGTCGTGGTCGGAAGGCCGGACGTTCGCGGCCGTGAAGGTATCCTCAAAGTACACACGCGGAAGATCCCGCTTGATGAAGCGGTGGATGTTAGTGTCATTGCTCGCGGTACGCCCGGATTTACGGGTGCAGACCTGGCAAACATCGTTAACGAAGCGGCACTGAACGCGGCCCGATACAACAAAAAGGTCGTGATGATGTCCGATTTTGAGATCGCCAAGGACAAGGTCCTGATGGGCGCCGAGCGTAAGAGTATGGTTCTATCGGATGCGGAGAAAAAGCTCACCGCGTATCACGAGGCTGGCCACACTCTGGTCGGGCTGAAGGTTCC
>DATHVL010000368.1:0-3571 GCA_035461325.1 Pyrinomonadaceae bacterium | reverse complement strand
CGAGAACCGCTTCGAAAACAAAAAACGTCACCAGCCAGCTAATCGAAGCCGTCTCGCCGCCGGAGAGCCAAATCGCCGAGCTAAGGTTCGTCGGGAAAAAAGCCGCCAGCAGCACGATCGACATCCAGCCGATCGCGCCAGGGCCCGCCGGTCGGTTCTCGATGAAAAAGATGACAGCGAGCACCAGTGCGAGGCCCAGGAATACGAAGAACATCTCGTGAATGAAGTACCGCGAGATAAACACCATTCCGGGCGATAGTGCGATAAGTGCCGCAGCTGACAGTGACCCGACCCGCCCGATATAGCGCCTCAAATAGAACGCCAGCACGACCGTGAGCACCCCCCAGACTGCGACGCTCCAACGGACCGTCAGCGTTTCCAGCCCGAATACCTTAGAAAAAGCGAGCGAGATGTAATACAGCGTCGGGCCGTGATAGTTTGCCGGGTCATAGCGGTACTCGCCGTCGCGAAACAGGTTCGTGAGAAACCAGCCGTTCACACCCTCATCGTGATGAAACGGCTTTAGGCCAAGCCAAAAAAACCGTAGAAACGTCGCAACGACCGTCACCGCCGCGCAGCTGGCCAGCCACGGCAGATCGAGCCCCTTTCTCGCCTCGCTTTCCGGTGTCTTTACGACCTCTTCCATCTAATCTCTAACCCTGTAAACCTTATATTCCGCGGCCTCGGCTATCACCGGGTATCGCGAAAAATACTCCTCGTTGGGGCTCACTGTTCCGCGTTCCTCCGGCGATATCAAAATGTGATCGACGCCGTATTTATCGATCAGTTCCTCCGCCCGCTCCCCTCCGCGGTAGATCGCTTTCATATCCTCGGCACGCCCTTGCCATTCGATGCCGTGCGAAAAAAGATGCCCCGGATATCTTAATAGTGACGACCGGCCGCTAAGCACCACCGCTGAATTATGTGTGGAATTGTTCAGGAAAACCGCATCCTTCGGCGTCGATGCCCGGATCCTTTGCGCGACCAGTATCGCATCCGCATCAAAGACCTGCATGTTCACCTGTTTGCTCACCGTCCGCCATACGTCGGCGGCGCCGGCCAGCACGAGCGTCGCGAAGCCCACTCCGGCGGCCGCTGCGAACCAGCCTTTTTTCCTCCAAAGCCACGCGATCGCGATCGCGACAAATATCACCGAGAACATATGCCAATAGACCAGGATCTTAATATTGTCCCAGACCCACGGCGCAAGCCTCGCGATGTTTGCCAATACAAATAGGAAGAAGAACGGTGCGTAAAGCCAGAGCAATTTGAAACTCCGTTCGGGGCGGGCGAGTTCCTCAGCGGCCTGGGCCCTGGCCTTTTTGCCCTTCTTTGTTTTCTCCGGCTCGACGGGCAGTTCGGCAACCGAGATCTGACGGTAGAGCAAATAAAGACCAAGCCCGATGAGCGGCCAAAGCAGCCCGGTATTTTTGAACCAGAACCAAAGGAAATTGTTCTGCCCCTTGTCCCAGCCGAATTGCCAGCCAAAGAAGCTGCCGGCCTTTGTCGCGCTCCCGCTCATAGTCCAGAACAATTCCGGAACCGCGATCATCGCAACGCACGCCGCAAAAACGGCCCATCGACGCAGGTCGTCGATTCTCGGCATATAAAGCAGGCCAAAGATCGACACCACGAAAAGTACAAAAAGGCTGTGCGGATGAATTAGGACCAGTGAGCCCGCGAGCAGGCCCGCTGTTATGACGTAGGTGAATCGCGGCCCGGCGACAGCCTTTTCCCTATGCCCGAATTCATAAAGCACGCCCAGAATGATAAGCGTCAGCGGCATACCGAGCAGAAGGCTCCGCTGCGTAAGAAAGAGTGTGACAAGTGTATTTCCCCAACGGAACTCGTCGCCGATCGTATAATCCTTGGGCAGGTTCCAGAGATAATTCCATACCCCGCCCGCATGGGCCCATGCGTCGCCCGCCAGCCAAATGAATCCGAGTCCGCCGCTGAATAGAAATATCGCCGGCACCAGCCGCGCGACCGTTTTGTCGTTCGTGAGCTTCTCAACGTACCGGATCAGCAATACGACCAGGGCGAATGCCCACAATACGTTCTGCACCGCCATCGCGTCGCGGATCTCGGCCCCGAGCCGCATGAACATCGCCGTTACAAGGTCCGAGATGAACGGATAGCTAAACTTTGCGCCCTCAAAGTTCGGGTTTTCAAGAGTGAAGCCGTTCTCAAGGAATGAATAGATCGCCCCGAGGTGGAACGGCAGATCGCCGAGATTATTTGAACCGCCGGTGAAGATCCCTTCGGTGGTATCGATCATCGCCCGGTCAAAAAAGAGAACGAAGAGGATCAGGAAAAATACGTAATAGAGGAATCTGTAAAAGTTCCCGCTTCCCGGGCTCTGTACTCTCGTCCGGGCCCGTGCCCTCTCACGGGCAGATGCCCGTCGCCGGACCGGGTCGAGGAAAAGCAATAGCGGCACCAACGTCAGCAGCATCGCGAAAGCCACCGACATAGGCGTGAGACCGAATGCGAGCCCCAGCACGAACCCCGCCGTGCCGAAAATTGCCGTCCCGATCACGCAACCCGCGGCGAGGCGCCACAAGACCGGCTCGTCATCGCTGATCAGGTACGTGACCGCATATCCCCCCGCGGTGATCAGCAGCATTAAAAATAGTGAGTAGATCATCCCTAAGTCGGTTCGGCCTCAGTTGATAAATGTAACCGAATAGCGGCAAAGGTAAAAACCGGCGGCACCCGTTCCGGGCTTTTGTTTAGCCCCGCCGGCGGGTAGAATATGAAGTTTTGACCGGCGCCTCGGGCCGTTCACTGTAATCATATGCTTCAAGCCGGAATCGTCGGCCTGCCCAATGTAGGCAAGTCCACGCTCTTTAACGCACTTACCGCTCAGGAAGCCGCTCTCGCGGCCAATTACCCTTTCGCTACCATTGAACCCAACGTTGGTGTGGTTCCGGTTCCCGACGAACGCTTGCCCGTATTAGAGGCGATGAATAAGGCACAGCGATTAGTGCCGGCAACGGTCGAATTCGTCGACATCGCCGGCCTCGTCCGCGGTGCGTCCAAAGGTGAAGGCCTCGGCAATCAGTTCTTGGCGAACATCCGCGAGACCGATGCGGTGATCCAGGTCGTCCGCTGTTTCGAGGACGAAAATATTGTGCACGTTGAGGGCTCAGTCGACCCCATCCGCGACATCGAAACTATTCAGATCGAGCTTGCTCTCGCCGACCTCGCCTCACTCGAAAAGCGCAAAGAAAAGGCTGGCCGCTCGGCAAAATCCGGTGATAAAGATGCAAAGCGTGAGGCTGAGATCATCGACAAGATCCTTCCGGTCCTTGAAGAAGGCCGGCCGGCACGGGCCGCTGCACTCACCGATGACGAACGTGCAATTGTCCGGCGGTGGTTTCTTCTGACCACCAAGCCGACCATATACGCGGCAAACGTCGACGAAGGTTCCCTCGCCGACCCGGCCGCGAATCCGCACGTGAAGGCCGTGATCGAGCACGCAGCAACGGAAAATGCGGACGTCGTTCCTATCTGTGCCAAGCTCGAGGCGGAATTGGTTGCGCTCGACCCGGCAGACCGTGCCGATTAT
>DATHVL010000367.1:0-3107 GCA_035461325.1 Pyrinomonadaceae bacterium | reverse complement strand
GGAGGCCTTCAGTGAAGAAGAGCCGGCCCTTGCGCTTCTGGACATCGACCTGCCTGACGGTTCGGGACTCGACCTGCTCCACACGATAAAAGAAAGTCGGCCCGAAACGGCGGTTATAATGGTAACCGGAAACGTCGATGTAGATAACACTATATCGGCCCTGCGCGGCGGTGCTCATGATTTTATCGGCAAGCCGATCAGCCTCGAGGAACTGCACGTCACGGTCAGAAATGCACTTGAGACCCGATCGTTGAGGCGCGAGGCACGTGTGACAGCACGGCATCAAAGCCGGAAGTTCGGTTTTGATCAGATAATCGGCGATTCGCCGGCTATGACAAAGGCCAAAAATCTGGCGCTCAAGATCGCCGAATCAGACGTTTCCTCGATTTTGCTGCAGGGCGAGACGGGAACAGGAAAGGATCTTTTTGCGAGGGCTCTGCATTACTCCTCGGAACGTGCGGCGGCGCCGTATCTGGCGATCAACTGTGCCGCTCTGCCCGCGACACTCATCGAATCGGAACTTTTCGGTTATGAGAAAGGGGCTTTCACAGACGCAAAGCAGCGAAAAGAGGGGCTGTTTGAACAGGCCCAGGGCGGAACGATCTTTTTGGATGAGATCGGCGAGATGGCGCTCGAAGTGCAGTCCAAGCTGCTGCGGGTTCTGGAGAACGGCCTTTTTCGACGGGTTGGCGGGTTGAAGGACCTGCCGCTGGATGCACGAATAATCGCTGCATCCAATCAGGATCTAAAACGGTGCGGCGAAGCGGGAAGCTTCAGGCTCGACCTCTATTTCAGGCTTTCGGTGATACAAATAGACATCCCGCCTCTCCGCGAGCGCGGCGACGACATTCTGCAGCTCGCGAACTTTTTCATTGAGCGAACCAACCTGAAACGGCGCGGCGAAAAGCTGAAAGGTCTCTCGCCTGAGGTGGAAGATATCTTTCGGCGTTATGCGTGGACAGGTAACGTCCGAGAGTTACGCAACGTGATCGAGAGAGCTTCTATACTGGAAGATTCCGACTTCGTCACGACAAAATATCTCCCCGCGGACCTCGTCGACGGCGAACATCTCACAGGCGGATCAAACAACGGCATTGACCTGCCTGCTGGTGGGATATCGCTGGAGAGCGTCGAGGTCGAGCTTGCCAGGCAAGCAGTCGAGCGGACGAGCGGAAACCTGACTCGGGCGGCCAAACTGCTCGGCATCTCACGCGATCAGCTGCGATACAAGCTGCGAAAATCAGGGGACTATAAGGCAGCGGCAACCGACGCATGAAAGACAACGGCGAGGAAAATTCCGACACGATAAAGCGAGACGCGGTCAAGGAACTCGAGGACCTCAAATTCGCGATCGACGAATCGGCGATCGTTGCTATCACGGATCAGCAGGGCAGGATCACCTTCGTGAATGACAAGTTCTGCGAAGTTTCAAAATACTCCCGCGAAGAGCTGATCGGCCGGGACCACCGACTTATCAACTCCGGCTACCATCCCGAGGAATTCATCCGTCAGCTTTGGACGACGATCGCGAACGGCCACGTCTGGCGCGGCGAGATCCGTAACCGGGCCAAGGACGGAAGCATCTATTGGGTGGACACCACGATCGTGCCGTTCCTCGATGACCGCGGAAAGCCGATGCAGTACATCGCTATTCGCTATGAGATAACGGAACGCAAGGCGGCAGAGGACAGGGTCAGGCAGCAGGCATCGCTGCTGGATAAGGCCCAGGACGCGATCATCGCTTGCGACCTTAATTTCCGGATACTCTTTTGGAACAAAGGGGCGGAGCGAATTTACGGGCGCCCGATCACCGAGGTACTGGGCAGATCGATCGGCGACATTTTGTACGAGGAAGGTGAAGAGCGGCTTGAAGCGATCAGACGCGAAGCGGACGACCATGACGAATGGCGAAGCGAGGAGCGGCACATGGGGATGGGCTCCACGGCCGTTTATGTCGAAAGCCGCTGGACCCTGGCTAGAAATGAGAAGGGCGACCCGGACTATTACCTGTTGATCAACACGGACGTCACCGAACAGCGGCGGACCGAGCAGCAGCTTTTGCGCGCACAGCGGATGGAATCGATCGGCACCCTGGCCGGCGGCATCGCCCACGACCTGAACAATATTCTTTCGCCGATACTAATGGCGGTGGGAATGCTGCAGCTAAAGGCGACGGACCCCGACTTTCTCAGATGGTTAGGCGTGATAAGGGAGAATTCGGAACGCGGAGCCGCGCTCGTTCAACAGGTGCTGAGCTTTGCCCGGGGAATGAAGGGCGAGCGCATCACGATCCAGCTCAAGCACATCATAAAAGATCTCTTTAAGGTGATGAGCGAGACGATGCCGAAGTCGATCGCCGTGCGATACGACATCGACAGCGAGCTTTCGCCTATCTCGGCAGATCCGACACAGATCCACCAGGTCTTGATGAATCTCTGCATCAATGCCCGCGACGCGATGCCAGGCGGCGGGACCCTGACGGTGAGTGCAAAGAACATCGAGCTTGACGAAAATTATGCCCGGATGAATATCGATGCCGAGCCCGGGCCCTATATCCAGGTGACGGTCGAGGACACGGGGCACGGAATGGACAATGATGTCGTCCAGCGCATCTTTGACCCATTCTTTACGACAAAGGACATCGGCAAAGGGACAGGGCTTGGACTTTCGACTTCGATAACGATCATCAAGAGCCACGGCGGATTCATAAACGTTTACAGCGAACCGGGAAAGGGCTCAACATTTTCGATGTACCTGCCGGCACTCGTCGACGCCGAAGCGGAAGTTATGCCGCACAGGGAACCTGAATTGCCGTATGGCGCGGGTGAACTGCTGCTCGTGGTGGATGACGAGGCCAATATCCGCGATGTAACGCGAGCGACGCTGGAACGCTTCGGCTATCGAGTGGTTAGTGCCGCCGACGGTACCGAAGGGATCGCCGCGTTTGCGGAGAACAGGGGCGAGGTTGCAGGCGTACTGACGGATATCTCGATGCCGTTCATGGACGGTCCGGCAATGATCCGTGCGCTGCGAAAGATGGATCCGGATGTAAAGATAGTCGCGATGAGCGGGCTTATGAACGATGAGCAGTCGGCGGAATTAAACAC
>DATHVL010000366.1:0-2847 GCA_035461325.1 Pyrinomonadaceae bacterium | reverse complement strand
GGTGCTGGGTACCAGGCTTCCGGGCGGCGTAGTTGTGCGGGAGGCCGCCGAGCTTCGCGTAAAGGACTCGGACCGCATCGCGGCGATCATCACCGGACTCCGGCAAATGGGAGCGGATGCGGAAGAATTCGACGACGGTTTCCGCATAGGTCCGTCGCGGTTGACAGGGGCCCGGGTCGATTCCTGCGGCGATCACCGCATCGCAATGGCACTCGCGGTTGCAGGGCTTTTTGCCAGGGGCGAGACCGAGATCGATAATGCGGAATGCGTAAACATCTCGTTTCCGGGATTTTTCGAAACGCTCGAGAGCGTCGCCGTCCGATGAACTAGGTTGACTTTTCGGCCATGCGGCGTAATAATCCGCACTTGCTCTTTAACATCAACAAAGCCTTTCGGGAGCCGCATTTTCGCGGCGAAAAAGGGGAAGCCGGGTGTAAATCCCGCACGATCGCGTCACTGTGAATTGAGCACCGAGTGTTCAAAAGTCAGGTTGCCTGCCCGAACGGCTTTGCCGAATTAGATGTTTCGCGTTAAAACATCGACGGCAAAATTGGGACCCGTTTAAAGCCCCGTTTTCACGTTCGAGTTTTCGAATGCGAGAACGGGGCAAATTATTTGGTTCCAATGAAATACCGTCGATCTATTACAATTTTTACGCTGTGCTTGTGGAGCACACTCGCGATCGTGAGCTTTGGCTGCGGCAACGGGGCCACGCCCATTACGCAGCCCGCGGCGGAAACTCGCACGGTTAAGGACGGACTCGGCAAGGATGTCGCGCTCCCTGAAAGGGTTGAAAGGGCGATCTCGCTCGCGCCGAGCATCACTGAGATGGTGTTTGCCGCGGGGGCGGGTGACCGTTTGGTCGGGGTTACTTCGTACTGCGATTTTCCGGCCGAGGCCGCGTCGATCGACAAGGTGGGCGATACTCAATCGCCGAACATTGAACGGATCATCTCACTTCAACCGGACGTCGTCCTCGTCTCTACTGCGTCTCAACTCGAGGCGTTTACCTCGACACTCGAGTCCCAGAATATTGCCGTATTCGTTATCGCTACCAACAGTGTCGATGATGTCATGGCAGACCTTGTCCGGTTGGGCGAGATCTTCAACACCAAAGGCCGCGCAGCGGATCTTGCCGCGTCATTGCAAAGCAGACTAGAGGCGGTTAGCAAGCGTGATCACGGCAGGGCGTCGCCGCGCGTTTTCGTTCAGATATCGAAAGACCCGCTCGTGACCGTCGGGCGGGATTCTTTTATCACAGACGCAGTGTCACGGGCCGGCGGAGATTCCGTGACCGCGGCGGTTTCCTCGGGTTACCCCGTTTTAAGTAAAGAGACGGCTCTCGCTTACGATCCCGACATAATTGTGCTCTCGGACAGCTCGGATAACCGCGAGCCGAATGCGGTTTTCGCGGGATCACGGGCCGTGGGGGCAGGGCGTGTTGTGCGAATAGATCCGGATGCGATCTCGCGGCCGGGACCGCGTTTGGTCGACGCCATCGAGACGTTGGCGAAGGAGTTTGATCGTTACCGATAGCCCGATGGACAGGCGCCTAAAAATTGCCGCGATCCTCACGCTGATGCTCGTCGGGGCGATCGCGGTCGCGCTGGCGCTGGGGAGCGAAAGCGTGTCTTGGTTCGACGCCGACGGGCCGGGGCGAACGATCCTTTGGGAGATCCGGCTGCCGCGGGTGATGCTGGGAGCATTTGTCGGGGCGAGTCTTGCCGTCGCGGGGGCCTCGCTTCAGGCATTGCTGCGGAATCCGCTTGCCGAACCGTACCTTTTGGGGGTTTCGAATGGTGCCGCTCTGGGCACCCTGATCGCGTTCGTGCTTTTTGAAGGAGCCCCTTTCGCACGGCCAGCATTTGCTTTTGTCGGTGCCGGTGTCGCGACGTTTGCGGTTTATCAAATGGCACAGAGCCGCGCAGGGATGAACGTCGAACGCCTGGTGCTTTCGGGGGTGATCGTCACGACGTTCCTTTCATCGATCATCGTGCTGCTGACCAGTTTGCTTGATGCGGCTCGGTTACGCGGTTATACATTTTGGCTGCTCGGCGATCTGTCACAGGCGACCTTTGACGGAGCGTATATGACGATGGCGGCGGCCGTCGCGGGTACGATATTGCTGACGTCACAGGCGCGGGCTTTAAACCTGATGATGATCGGCGAGAGGGATGCGTTCGATCATGGAGTGGAGGTCGGGCGTGTTCGATTTATAGTCTTCGGCACCTCGAGCGCTCTTGTGGGCACGGCCGTGGCCGCAAGCGGTTCTGTGGGATATGTCGGGCTGATCGTGCCGCATCTCGTCAGGCTCGCGATCGGAAGCGATAACCGGCTGGTGGTCCCGTTCTCGGCTGTTGCGGGAGCGATATTTGTTGTGCTGGCGGATACGGTATCGAGAACCGCGATCGCGCCTCGCGAGTTGCCCGTCGGCGCGATCACGGCTCTGATAGGCGCCCCGCTTTTCATTTATTTGCTGAGGAGAAATTAGCCCGGTTTCCGGCATGCTGAAAGTTCACCACATCTCCGTTGCATATGGTCCCTGCGAGGTGCTCAGCGATATCTCACTTGAGCTCGCTGAAGGGCGCATGGTTGCCCTACTTGGAGCCAACGGAGCCGGTAAAACCACTCTGATAAAAGCACTTAACGGAACGCTGCCGACTGTATCGGGGACCGTCGAACTAAACGGCCGGCCCTTAGCCGAATATTCCCGCCGTAAGATCGCCCGGCAGATCGCAGTGGTCGCGCAGGAGAACGAGACCAAGTTTCCCGTGACGGTCCGTGAGTTCTTACTGGCGGGACGGTATGCGAGCGGCTCGGCGTTTGGGTGGGAAAGCGGTGAGGATT
>DATHVL010000365.1:0-2887 GCA_035461325.1 Pyrinomonadaceae bacterium | reverse complement strand
TCCGTCAAAACCGTAAGAAAATATAATGGCCCGGAAGCTTTCGCTCACGGGCCGTATCTGTTAGTTATCTTGCCGCTTACCAGCGGTTGCGTCCGCCGCCGAAGTCTCCTCCGACGCCATAACCGCCGCCTCCGCCGTAGCCGCCTCCGCCGCCTCGGTTTCCGCCGCCTCGACCGCCGCGACCTCCGCCGTTAAACCCGCGGTCTTCACGCGGCTTCGCCTCGTTGACCTTCAGCTCACGGCCGTTATGCTCGGTGCCGTTGAGTTCGGCGATGGCCCGTTCGCCTTCTTCCTGCGACGCCATCTCAACAAAACCAAAACCGCGTGAGCGTCCGGTCTCGCGGTCCTCGATCACCGTCGCTGACTCAACAGCGCCGATACTTGAAAAAAGTTCCTGAAGCTCAAAGCTCGAGGTCTGGAACGGTAAGTTCCCAACATAAAGTTTCATAGACATATTCTGAATTGATCCTAATTGCCGGTCAAGCAAATCCATCAGGAGCTCGAAACTCGGTACTTGGTGTTTTGGGGAAACGGTAGGTCCTCAAACGACCGGCCTCGACTAGCTCAAAAGCGGCTCCTTTAACTATCAACCAACCTGCCCTCGAACTTCCTAACGCCGTCGACTAAACCTTATCGGATCGGGGCGCACCACCGTTGATGCGCGAGAGAAGGACTAAACAAGGTATATGATGCATATTGACCGTTTCGGATGCAAATATCGACGAGATGTTTTACGACCCGACCAGTTCTTTTGCTTGCGGGAGCATTCGGCGGCCGGCCTCCTCGCCCAAACGGATCAGCTCATCACGCTTGCCGAGTTCGTCCGGGCGGATGTGGGCGATTTCAGGTTCGATCACCAGGTCGCCGCGATCGCTCTGCTGACGCGAGGCGGCTCGAAGCAGGATCATAGCGGATTGAAAGAGCATTCCGAGCGCGGTCCTCGGCGTGCTGCGAAAACTGGCACCGCAAGCGAGCAGGTCGACGCCGATCACAACATCGGCACCAAGCCGGCGGGCAATATCAGCGGGCAGCGGATTGAGCACACCGCCGTCGATCAGCATTCGACCGTCGTCGTCGGTCGTCGGCGAGAAAACGCCGGGTACGGCACAGCTCGCACGAACGGCAAACGACACGTCCCCGCTTGAAAGCACGACCTGTTCGGCGGCGTTGAGGTCACAAGCGACGGCCGCGTACTTGAGCTTAAGATCCTCGATGCGGCCCAAGCTGAAGTTTTGGCGAATGAAAGATCCCATCGCCGCGTTTGATAGCAATGCCCGGGGCGAATAGGAAAGCCCGGCCATGTTGAACCACGTCACGCTGCGTCCGATCCGGATCACTTCGTCGACCGGCATTCCGCTGGCAATGGCCGCACCCACGAATGAGCCGGCCGACGTCCCGGTCACTATGTCGAACTCCACACCGCCTTCGGTGAGGGCTTTGATAACACCTAAGTGGGCAAAGCCGCGGGCGCCGCCGCCCGAGAGCGCAAGGCCGATCGTTTTTTGAGCCATAAACGTTTTTGATTTTAACTACCCTTTGTGGAAAACTTAAACCCAAAATGACCCATCCCGAGCCAGTCTTGCATCCAAGGCATTTAACCGGCGCAGATGTCGCAGCGGGCTCCGAGGTGTGCCCGGTGTGTTCGCGTGAGACTCTTGACGGCTTTATCCCGACAGAGCTTCTCGATCCCGAGCTGCGAATGCTGATCGCGGCCAACGCTCCGGACCGCGGCGAATTCAGTATTGTCTGCAGCCGATGCGTGCGGATCTTTGAGCGAGCAAAGGAACATATCGTGGCCGAGGCAGCCGTGCAAAAAGACGGATCGCACGTGCTCTCGACACCGCTAAGGCTCGATGCCGATGAAAGATTTACCGGCCGCGGCGTGACCATTGCTTTTCTCGATTCGGGATTTTATCCGCATGTCGATCTCACCACACCGCGCAATCGCATCTTGGCGTACCGCAATATGCTTCATGAGGACGGCGATCTCAACTCGCTATTCCAGCCGGACGTCGCGAGCTGGCACGGGATGATGACGTCGGTCGTGGCGGCGGGCAACGGTTCACTCTCGAACGGTTTTTACCGGTCGATCGCCCCGGATGCTGACGTCGTCCTCGTTAAGCTCGCTCGGACGGGACGGATCACCGACGACGATATACGCCGAGCTCTTGAGTGGGTGCTTGAAAACCGTGAGCGTTTCAAGATCCGCGTGATTAACATTTCCGCCGGCGGCGACGATGAGCGGAATTACCTCGACGATCCGCTGTCTCAAGCCGTCGAGCGATGCACTGCGGCCGGTATCACAGTCGTATGCGCGGTCGGTAACGCGGGGCATCTGCCGAACCATCCCGTTCTGCCGCCGGCAAGCGCTCCGTCAGCGATCGCCGTCGGCGGGCTCGATGACAATAACTCACTGAACCGTGCGAAACGCGGGATGTATCGCTCGTCATACGGGCCGACCATCGACGGCCTGCAAAAGCCGGAGATGATCGCGCCGTCTATCTGGGTGCCGGCGCCGATCCTGCCCAATACCCCGACCGCTCAGCAGGCGTCGCTGCTCGACACGCTCGATAACGCCGCGGATGAGGATCTGCACCGGATGATCGCCGACCACGCGGGGATCGATGCTGAGCTCGACGCAGCTCTCGACAGGCCGGCACATATCATCCGCCAGATAATCGCCATAAAGATCCGGCAAGAGGCGGTGATCACAAAGCATTATAAATATGTGGACGGAACATCGTTCTCCGCGCCGATAGTTTCGTCGATCGTCGCGCAGATGCTGGAAGCGAACTCTCGCCTTACACCCCAGCAAGTCAAACATTGTCTGATAACAAGCGCCGAACGGCTGCCGCACTACGAAGTAGATCGTCAGGGCTGGGGCGTT
>DATHVL010000364.1:0-5900 GCA_035461325.1 Pyrinomonadaceae bacterium | reverse complement strand
AACCGCAAGCGTTGGCTGCCGAGCTTTTCGATCGTTGCGGAGGTCCGGGGGAACGAGAGGGAGGAATCTGCGGCGGCGCCCGAACTAAGGCGTATACTGCCGCGGATGATAGCCGACCGGTTGTCGAGGCCGCCGGTCATCAGGCGGATGCTGGATTATTTCGTCCACATCCCGCGGGGCGAAACCGTTGAGCGGCGGACAGAGCATATCTTCCCGGACCGCGGGCGGATGATCATCAAGGATTTTGAACTCTCGACGCGGTTTCCATTCGCTTTTTTTCGGCACCGCCGTCGGCTTTCGGCACGCGAAACGGAGCTGATCGTCTTTCCGCCGGTCGAGCCGATTACGAACGAGCTGGACGACCAGCCCCTCGAATCAGGGGAGTTGACGGCGATGAAGCGGGGGTCGGGCCAAGACCTGCTCGCTTTGCGGGATTATCACCCGAACGACGACCTGCGGCGGGTGGATTGGAAAGCGACGGCGCGTTCGCGGAGCCTGATCGTACGGGAGTTCTCGGCCGAGGACGACAAGCGGGTGGTGGTGATCCTCGACACGCGTTTACCCGTGTCAGAAAAAACAAAGCGGACCTTGCGTGAGACCATCGAAGCTGAAAAGACCAGCGTCCGGTCGCTTCGCTCCGAACGGTTCGAGCGGGCCGTGGTTTTGACCGCTTCGCTAATATCGCATTTTACCGAGGACCAGGCGGACGTTACGCTGATAATCGGTCAGGAGCCTGCCGAGGGGGGCATCGGCTCTCGCCATCTGCACGAAGACCTGCGGCGTTTGGCTGTCGTAGAGCCTCAGTACACGGAAGACCTCGATGCGGGCCCTTTTGACTCAATTCAAGAGTCGCTCAACGCCGGAAAGCCCACCCACATTTTCCTGATCACAGCTGCACCGCGGGACACAGTTCCCGAGGAGCTTAGATCCGCCGCCGTTCTGCTGCCTTTCTGACCCATTCGCTGTCACAAATCCGGCTTTAGTGGTGTATCTTATTCGGAAAGCATTTGATCGATGCTGAAATGGAGAAAGTGACGGAAACTCTAGTGGACTCGATGTCCGAGCACACAACTGCCGCCGTGGCGAAAGAAAGAGTCGAATTTGAGGAAGCGTTCACGCTTCATCATCGGACGGTATTTCGCGCCGCGCGATCGGTTGTGCATGATTCCGGGCTCGCGGAGGACGTCACACAGGAGGTGTTCATACGGCTGTATAAGCATCAGGATTCGATCCGCGACCCTGAGATGCTGCGGCCATGGCTTATCCGGGTAGCGTTAAACCTGGCGAAGAACACGATACGCGGAAATATAAGGGCGAACACCCGGGACGAGAATTACGTCAAAGAAACAGTAGAGAATTCGATATATTCGGTCGAATCTGAATATGAACAATTAAGCGAGGTAAATGAGATCAGGCGGGCACTATTTAAGATAAAAGAGCCGCTCAGGAGCTGCCTAGTCCTAAAACAACAGGGGCTGTCCTATAAAGAGATAGCCGAGAGCCTTTCGCTTAATGAAAAAAGTATCGGGACCTACGTTGCAAGGGCCCGGGCCGAATTTGCGAAATTCTACGGTGTCGCGGGAAAAGAGGTTTTATGAAGACGGTGTGCATAGACGACGGAACGCTGCAGATGTTTCTCGACGGGGAATCGCCCGCCGAGCTGACGGATTCTATCACAGCTCATATTGATGCGTGTGATGCGTGCGCTATCCGCCTTGCCGAGGCCGAAGAGCAGACCGCGGTCGTATTTGCCGCGCTCGACCGCGACCTCAACACGCTTGTGCCGACTCATCGGCTTTGGGACCGAATTTCGGAATCGATCGAGACCGAGCGTTCGCACGCACCTTTCTGGGAAAGGGCATACGCATTCATCAGCCTTCAACTTCTTAGCCCCTCGCTGACCGCTGCCGCGGGAGTATTGGTTATCGCCGTTATAGCGGGGACCGTGTTCTTCATGGGATCGGGAGACAATAACGAGATCGCAGAGTTGAATGTGACGCAGCCGCAGCCGGCTCCGCAAACGGTTATCGAACCTCGGGTAGAGGCACCGCGAACTGTCGCCGTCACGAGCATTCCTGATTCTGTGGCTGATCTTGAAAGGCCCGCAGCCTCGCAAAATACACAGCGTCCCGTTGCCCAAGCGGCGCGTTATGCCGAACCTAGAACGCGGAGAGCGGTGACGCCCTCAGAAGAGCCTCGGGCAATGACGCTGCAGTACGTGCCCGGTGAGGAAAGTTATATTCGTACGATCGATGAGCTGAACGCCTCGGTCGAGATGCAGAAAGACCGTGTATTGCCGCCATCGTCACGCATCGCTTTTGAACGGGACCTGGCTGTTGTCGACGACGCTATCGGCCGCATGCAGCAGGTCGTTCGCAGAAACCCGCGTGACCAGGCCGCAAAGCAGGTGCTTTACTCGGCATATCAGAACAAGATCGACCTTCTCAATTCGGTCGGACAGCGTGAAGAATTGATGGCAAGCCTCAGATAAGGCCCATAGATGAACAGGATCGGAGCAAAACTTACTCTCGCCCTTTTGGCAGGGCTACTGTGGCCTTACGGCAGCGCATTGGCGCAGCGCCCGATGCCGCCCGTGCCGAGAGTTCCGCGGCCGGCCGTGACTGCCGCCCCGGCGGTGTTGGCCGATGGCGAGTCTAAGCTCGCGACCGCCCCTAACGTCAATCTTAAGTTCTGCATTTCGGACGGCGATCTTCGCATTAACGGCTGGGACAGAAATGAGGTTCGCGTATTCGTCCGCAACGGCCGCGAGTTCACGCTCAAGGTATTGGAAAAGAACAGTGCGGGGCAGCCGAACTGGGTCTGGGTCGCAGCCGAGACCGACGGCCCCGCCAGCAGGGCCCCGATGTCTGAATGCCTGACGGGCAGCGACGTCGAGATGGACGTGCCGACCGGCGCCACGCTCAACATAACGGGACGTTCGACCGACACGGTCATCGATTCGGTTCGAAAGGCGAGCGTTAAGATACTTGAGGGAAACCTCGCGCTCCGCAATGTTGACGGCGGTATTGAGGCGGCTGCGTTTCAGGGAGACATTACGGTCGAGAATTCCGCCGGCGCGATCATGATCGAAAGCACGACCGGCAACCTTCTCGCCTTTGACGTTTCGCCCGGGCAGATCGGCGACCTGTTTCGTGCAAAGACCAACAGCGGAGCGATCACGATGCAAAAGGTCGCTCATCGCCAGATCGAGGCCAACTCGATCACCGGCTCGGTGCTGTTTGACGGAGGATTTTTGGCGGGCGGGATCTATGGTTTCAAGACCTCGAACGGTTCGATCCGTATACTGATCCCGGAACGGTCATCATGCAACGTGACAGCCGCTTACGGATGGGGTTCTTTTAACAGCGAGCTGCCGATGAAGTTCACCTACCGCAATGAGACGTCGCGGGCAAAGAACCTTGCGGGAGTGATCGGAGCCGGCGAATCTTGCAACCTCAATCTGACCACGAACAGCGGGAGCATTAACATCCTGCGGCCCGAAACTTCAAAAGGCCCCTAGATCTAGGCCGGTACGCTGCTTAAATTGCTCGGTCAGTGACGGCGACCCCTCGCCCGTGTCGTCGCGCATAATCCTCTCGACACGCCACATCGGAATAAAATAATCCGTCATTTGCAGATACGGCTCGCTGGCCGCGATCGACCGGCACCAGTCGTCGAAGTACCCCAGATCGACGGCCCGCACATATACGCCGGCCTCGCCGATCTCATCGCAGATGCCGAACAATTTCTCGCGCGGTGTGTGGAGGACCATTATCACGCTTTCGCCGTTTTGTATCTTCATAGCGCTCTTTCACGATGCCGAGGCATTGAACTACAATTGAATATTATTACAGAGAACGCAGCCTTTTGGCCGAACTCCCCTTCGGCCTCCCTGCACGTTACGAAATTTAATGCTGATCAAGAAGCTCGAGCTTGAGAATATCAAATCTCATCGCAACTCCACATTCGAATTCTCGAAAGGCACGACCGCGATAACCGGCGAGAACGGGGCGGGGAAGACGACTATAATCGAGGCCATCGCATGGGCTCTCTTTGACGTGCTCGATTACAAAAAGGACGAGTTCCTCAGCCGAGGCAGCAAGAAGGGAAACGTCAACGTTACCTTTGAAAGCGGTGCCGATGGGCGGGACTACGTAGTGTATCGCGACACGGGGGCAGGCTATCACGTCTACGATCCGCAGTTGGGCCTACGCATCGCTGAGAAGAGGGCTGAGGTCGGCCGTTTTCTTTGGGAACACCTCGGTGTGGAACCCGGCACGGATCTTTCCTCACTCTTCAAGCACGCGATCGGCGTTCCGCAGGGCACGCTGACCGCCATCTTTCTCTCCTCGCCCGCGGAGCGAAAAGCGACTTTCGATACACTGCTCAAGGTCGAAGAATATCGCCGGGCGGCCGACGAACTGCTGCGAACGCAGCGGTTTGTTGAATCGGGGATAGCCGAAGTCCGCGAGAATGTGGCACGGACCGAGGGGCAGCTTCAGGAGGCGGACGAGGTCGTTGCGAGGCTGAAAGCCTTTCGAAAAGAACTCGAGGACCTAACGGCCGAAGTTGCACGGCTGAACTCGGAGGCGGATAAACTAACCGCCTCGGTCGCTGAGATGGACCGCCTTGCCGCCGCTGCCGCCGAGGCCCGCTCGGCCTGGGAAAAGGCGCAGGCTGAAAAGACGCGGTGCGAGACCGTCCTCGCTCAAAAGCAGGTCGAACTTGCCGAGGCACGCGAGGCGAGCACCCGCATCGATGAGGTTCGCGAGCCGTCTGCCAAATACGAGCACGCTCTGGGCCGCCTGACGGAACTTGAGCGGGAACGAATCGCGCGCGACAAACTTACCCATACGCTGCGCGAGATCGAGACCGCGGAGGCGAGGGTCAAGGCAGATCAGAAACACACCTTCGAACGGCTCGAGCGGATACAGAAGGCACACGGTGAAAAAACGCGGCTGGGACCTGCTGTGGCCGAACAGGACCGGCTCGAGAAAGAGCTTGACGAGATTCGCCGAAATCACGCCCGCGAACTGGCTGCCGCCGAACGTGTAAAGGAGTTGGAAAGTCGCCGGGATCAGCTGCGCGAACGCTACAGCGACAATGGTACGGCTTTGAAAGACGCTCAAGCTGCGGCGGCGGGAGCCAAGGTTCTCGCGCAAGTGGAGGCCCGGGAGTCCGATATCGTCCGGCGGCTGGCGGCGATGCGGGCGGAACTTGAGCGGGATGAGCGGTTTCAAGCGGAGATACAGAACGGCCTGTGCCCGATCCTTTCTGAACGCTGCCTAAATCTAAAAGAGGGGCAGACGCTGGAGAGCTTTGTCTCTTCGCAGTTCGAGACGCTTCGAGCCGGGATCGTTACGCTCGAGTCGGAACGCACGGCGACGGCCGTACAGGTTAAAGCGGCCCGCGATGCCGAGCGTGCTGCTGAGCGTATCGCGTCGCTGGAGCAGCGGCAGTCAGAGATCGCCGCGGAAGGGAAGCGTGTGGCGGCCGAGCTGGACACGGCGGTCGAGGCGGCGAAAAAACTTTCTGCGGTCGAAGGGACACTGAAGGGTCTTGAAGAACAGCTTCGCAAGCTTGAGAATCCTCGAGTCACTTTAGCCGTGCTTGAAAAGGAGGCAGCGGGGGAGATCGAGGTCCGCGAATCGCTTTCGACGATCGAGAGCAATATCGAACGGCTCGAGAGCGAGCGAAGGTCGTTGGTCGAGGATCTCGAAAATTACAAGGACCTGGACGCGATGTGGGCGGAGGCGGTCGGGATCCGCGACTCGAACGCCGAAGCACATCGCACTTTTCTCAAGTATCAGCGGTCGGCGGAGGCTCTAAACGATAGGGAAAAGGCATTTGGCGAATGTGAAGCTACTGTGGTTCGTGCTGCCGCCGAGATGGCGGAAGCC
>DATHVL010000363.1:0-4359 GCA_035461325.1 Pyrinomonadaceae bacterium | reverse complement strand
CTCGTGACGGTGATCGTGTTTTAGTTCCAGGCGATCCCCCTTTCGCGTGAGCACCCACGTCCGCGAGCGGTCGTCGCCGACGAAGAAAGGCACTCGGATGCGGTCCTTCTCACAAGATCGAACGTGCATCACCAGCGCTTTTCCGGCGAAATCCGGGCTAGCGCTGCTGTCCTCGGCGATCGTCCCCGCAAAAGCTTTTCCGCATAGTTTGTTTAGTTCTCCCCAGAAAGTATCCAGTGGTGTTGCACTGCCTTGCGCTGGCGCTGAGACGGCGAAGACGAGTATGGCGAAAATCGGAAGAAAGGTTGAGCTGCGCAGTTCAATGATATTTTTCATCGTTGGATCGATCCCTTTGAAAGCCAAACGGGGAGAGAAATTGTGAATTGCCTGTGATTATACCATCAACCGGAACGGCTCGCGCTAGTAATCAAGCAGACGAGCCTCGGTAACGCGGCCGTTCTTGAGCCGGATAAGCCAGATAACGGAGTACTCAGATTCCTCTAGGTTGCGGAAGATCTCTTTCCCGAGGATGAGGTTTGCAAGAGAGGGGACAGTATTTGAGTGCCCCACGATGACATGCCGTTTAATGTCGCTGGCCAAGATCCGGTCGATGAGCTCCTTAGGCTGCCGCGGGTCATAAACCTGGACCTGCTTTTTGCGTTTGGCGGCAATGGGCTGAGCGGTCTCGCGGGTGCGGCGGTAATCGGTGGAATACACCGCACCTGGGCGATAGCGGCCGATGACCTCTCTGAACCGCTCGGCTCGCTGCTTCCCCGCTGCGGAAAGTTCAGGATCGGGGTTTCCTTCGGATTCAAGCTCGGCCTTTTCGGCGTGGCGGACGAGGATAATGAGCTTTTCCTGAGCTGTTGCGGCGAGCGGGAACAAGGTGATGAGCAAAGTTATCGTGAGGAGCAATTTTCTCATTGTTTTTGAATATAGCTAGTAGCCTTTAGCTGTCAGCATTCTTTTTCAGACGAACATTTTGCCTGGGTTGAGAATACCTTTCGGGTCGAAGACTTTCTTAACGCCTTTCATTATCTCGAGAGTCGGGCCGTCGATCGCGTAGTCGAGATAGGGTGCCTTGACGTAGCCGATCCCGTGTTCTCCGGAGATGGTACCTCCTAGAGCCACCGATAGACGAAACGTTTCGGCGACGCACTGCCGGGCACGGGCGATGGCTTCGGGGTCGTCACGGTCCACTACAAAATTGACGTGAATGTTGCCGTCGCCGGCGTGGCCAAAGTTTGCGACGAAGGTATCGTGGTTTTTGCCGATCTGCTCGATACGGGCAACGAGCTCAGGCACCTTTGAGCGGGGCACGACGACATCTTCGTTGATCTTGAGCGTGCCGTATTTCATTAGGGATGGTGAGATGGCTCGGCGGACGTCCCAAAGTTTTTCTTCCTCTTCGGGCGAACGTGCACGAATAACATCAAACCCGTCATTCTCGCCCATTATCTTTTCGATCATCTTGGCTTGACGGTCGACCTCTTGGGCGGAACCATCTACCGCGACGAGCAATATCGCCTCTGCCTCGCGGGAGAGCCCGAACGCGAAGTTTTCCTCCACGGCGGCGACGCAAAACTTGTCAATAACCTCCATCGCCATCGGAAGAATGCCGTGCGGCGTGAACTTTGTCAGCACACGGCAGGCCGCCTCCATCGAATGAAAGTTTGCACGGACGGTGGAGGTCGCCTCCGGCATCGGAAGCAGTTTAAGCGTAGCCTCGGTGATGATACCGAGCATCCCTTCGGAACCGCACATCAGCCCGGTCAGGTCGAAGCCGACGACGTTCTTGACCGTCTTGCCGCCCGTGCGGATGACATCGCCTGAGGCTGTCACGACCTCGAGGCCGAGGACGTGATGTTTGGTGACGCCGTATTTCGGTGTACGCATGCCCCCGGCATTCTCGGCGATGTTGCCGCCGATGAATGAATCTTTGTAGGAAGCGGGGTCGGGAGCGAACATCAGGCCCTGCTCTATGACCGCCTGCTGAAGTTCGAAGGTGCGGATGCCGGGCTGGCAAACAGCGTAAAGATCGTCTTTGCTGATCTCGATAATGCGGTTCATGCGGTCGGTGCCGATGACGATCCCGCCGTCGACCGGGACGGCCCCGCCCGTATAGCCCACACCGCCGCCGCGTGCCGTCACGGGAAAGACGTGTTCGTTGGCGAGTTTGAGGATAGCCGACATTTCCGCGGTCGATTCCGGAAAGACGACGGCCTCGGGCGGAAACTTTTCTTTAACGGCATCGGCTCCGTACGGTTCGACACGATCTGGGTCCACAACCACATTCTCGCTTCCTACTATCGCCCGTAGGGCCTCGATCACGGCCGGGTCAGATGCCTTTGTGGTGCGTCGGCCCGCGGAACGAAAGTGAATCGACTCATACAGCGTCATATCACTTCTTCGATCCGGTCGTCCCATTTCGCTTCAATCGGCTCGCCCAGCTTGCCGAGCGTTTTGGCTACGATCATCGAAACGGTGGCGTCGCCGGTGACATTGATCGTGGTCCGGCACATATCAAGCGGGCGGTCGATCGCAAAGATCAGAGCCAGGCCGACCTCGGGAATGCCGGCTTGGGCAAGCACGATGACAAGCATCACCATGCCGGCACCTGGAACAGCAGCACTGCCGATAGATGCAAGCGTGGCCGTGACGATGATGCCGAGCTGCCCTCCCAGCGAAAGGTCCATACCAAAGGTCTTGGCGATAAAGACCGCCGCGACCGCCTGATAAAGACTGGTGCCGTCCATATTGACTGTGGCTCCGATCGGAAGGACAAAGCTGGCCACCTCGTCATCCACGCCGAGGTGCTCGACAACGCGTTCCATCGTTACGGGAAGTGTGGCGGCACTGGAACTCGTGGAAAAAGCCAAAAGCTGTGCCGGGGCGATCCCATTGAGAAAGAACCGCGGGGTTTTCTTCGTAACGGCCCACACCAGGAAAACGTAAAAGAAATAGAGTATCGAGAGACCTAACAACACCGAAGAAGCGTACCAAAGCAGGGCAATGAACAGGTCAGTGCCCGGTGCCTCCGCAATGATCGACGCCAAAAGCGCAAAAACGCCGAAAGGCGCGGCAAGCATGATCAGATCGATCATTTTGAGAACGACGTCATTTAGGCCCGTAAAGAAGTTCTTGACGGGTGCAGCCCTATCTGGCGGGATCAGTATCAGCCCAATGCCGAAGAAGATCGCGAAGATGATCACCTGCAGCATATTGCCGTTGGAGCTCGCTGCATTAAAGATATTTTCGGGGACGAGGTCCTCGAGCGGCTTGAGCGGGCCCGCCGTCTTTTGCTGTTCAGCGGCGGTGATCCTTGTACCGGCATCCTTCTGATAACTTTCGATCAACTGGGTGCGGGTCGCCTCCGTCACTGCGGCACCCGGGCGAACGATATTGACGATCGCGAGTCCGAGACTGACCGCTATTATGGTCGTGCCGAGATAGATCGCGATCGTCCGAAATCCCATCTTTGAGAGCTGGGTGATGTTGTTGAGGTCAGAGATCCCCTTTATCAGCGACGCTAGGATAAGCGGAATGGCGATGAGTTTTAGCGCGTTAATAAAGATCGTTCCAAATGGTTTGATCCAATTAACAATGAACTCCTTGCCGCCTTCAGCTTGAATGACCGCGGCCGCGAAAAGCACGCCGGCGGCCATACCGATGAGGATCCTCCAATGCAGGGCCAATTTTTTCATGTTCGGAAGTTTCGCCTTTTTTCGCGGTTAAATCAAACGAATGGGTTCCAGGGGTCCGCGATGAACGTCCGCGATGAATAAAAATAGTTTCCTGAATGCCTCTATGAGCTTGAACGCAGATGAGCTTTTACTCATAATCGCGCGCCGAGCCTCACAGCTCGGTATTTGCAGTTACGCGCCCCGATCGAAATAAGAGGCCAAGTTAAAACAAATGAGCAACGAACGCGATCCTACAAACCCATACGAAGAGGAACTGAGTACCGACCTCAATGATGAAACACCCGACCCCCCGCGGGGCCTGCCGCTGCACACTAAGATCTTCATCGGATTGGCGGTGGGCGTTGTCGGCGGCCTAACGGTCAATTGGACGCTCGGCGGTGACGATCCATGGGTGGTGTGGACGGTCGAAAATTTCACGCGGCTGATCGGGCAGCTCTTTCTCAATCTTCTGTTAATGATCGTGGTTCCGCTTGTTTTCTCTTCGCTTGTTGTGGGCGTGGCGAGCATCGGCGACATTCGGAAGCTGGGCCGGATCGGGCTCAAGTCGTTCGCATACACGCTGATCATTTCCGCGATCTCGGTCCTTATCGGCCTTACTCTTGCAAATGTGATCCGCCCCGGAGAGCGTATCAGCGAGGCGACCGCGGCAGAGTTG
>DATHVL010000362.1:0-3835 GCA_035461325.1 Pyrinomonadaceae bacterium | reverse complement strand
TGACTCAGAAATAATGATCATCACTCAGCAGGCAAAGCTAATCCGCTTGGGCGTGGACAAGATCCGCGAAACGGGACGCAGTGCTCAGGGCGTAATGCTCATCCGCACCGGCGAAGACGACCTCGTCACAAGCGCCACGCTTCTCAAGGCAGAAGCTGAAACTGAGGAGTGATCAGAACTAGAGCGAACAAACAAAAGGCTGCGGAATTAGGCTCCGCAGCCTTTCTTGTCTTATTTGTCCGCTTGCTACATACAGCTCCACTGGCCGTTGACGACCATTGCGGGTGAGCCGGAGCCGCCGCCGGCACAGGGCGTCGTACCGCGCCGGCAGTTGGTGCAGTATGCCATTGAGCCGTTCGCCCGTCCCGTGGGCAGGGCGTTCACCGTGAAGGAGGGCATTTGGACCGGAGCTCCGAACTGGACGTCCGTGCCGAAGAATGTCGGATGTCCCCGCACGGTGCCGTCAGCGGGCTGGCCGGTCATAAAGACGACCGTGGCGCGGTCAAAGTTTCGCTCTTGAGCGCCCAGGCAGCCGAGGGTAGCTCCGTCATAGCAAAATCGGTCGCCGGTGGAATAGACGCGAAGGCGTTCGTCCGCTTGGAACGTGGCGGCGGAGTAAAGGCTGCCGGTCGAGACGAAGGTGCGCCTGGCCTTAAAGATCATCGCGTTCCCAAAGGTCGAATTTACCATCGTGATGGGATACGAATAGTCCCCCGCATAAGGATTTTCCACCTCATTATAGACGAGCGAATTTGTCATGTTCTCGGTCTGCGAGGCGATTATGGTCGTATTGCCGCTGTCCAGAATGTGGAGGAACGTCCCACCGAGAGCCCCGGGAAACCCGCCGCCGAACGTGTCCTGGATCAGAACCATGCCGACCCGTTCGAAGTGCATCGAGTTCGCATTCTGGCCCGGCCCGCGTTTCGGATTGATGAAGAGGCTGCCCTGGATCTTCCAATCTGAATTGCGGACGTTGTTGAAGACAGCCGTGTCCCTGTTATAGATGAACCGGCTCGCGTTGATCTTCACATAATCGAACTGCCAATTGAGATCCGTCTGGGGGAGACCGTAGGCATTGATGCCGCGGTTAAAGTTATTGAACGTTACGCGGTCAAAGTTGAAGCCCTGTGATGAGACGTACGCCCCGAAGGCCTCAATGCCGTTCGTGCCGACGTTGCTCTGCGCGTAAAGCTCAATATCGCGGAAGGTCACATTTTCGACGCATTCACCGATCTGAAAGAGCGAACGGTTCGTGCCGCTCAACGTAATTCGAGAAGGATTCTTGCGAGTGACGTCGCTCGTGGAGGCCATCGAGTGGAGCCCGTTGGTGCCTACAATGACTACCCCGGACGGAAGGGAAATAGGCGCCGACACGATGTATTCACCGTCGGGAATGGTGAGCGTGCCGCCGTTATTCGAGGCGAGGACCGCCATCGCACTGCGAAATGCGGCCGTGTCGTCCGTACTTCCGTTTCCAACGGCGCCAAAGTCGCGTATGTTGTAAAATCCGCGGTCGCGGGCGTCACGCGAAGCAAACCAATCATAGGTGACGCGGCTGTTGTTTTGCGGATCGGTTATCGTTATTCGATATTTTTCGTCCTCGCCGCGAAAGCACCATTTATTGGTGCCGCCGGCGGCCCGGATCGTGGCACTACCCGCCGAACTCTGGGTGATCCCTGCCGTCGAACCATCGCACGCCGTCAGCCGCATGGGTGTTGCGCTGTCAAGATCTGTGATCGTTACGATCGAAGCTGGCTGCATATATCTGACCGCGCATGTAGGAGCGCGGTGATCGCGCGAAGCCTCGACCCGAAGGTTATAACCCTCGAACTGGTTCTGTGAAAATGCGGTAAGCGTAAGAAGAACTGCGATGGAAACTGCCCCTGAGAACTTTTTCATAATAGACGTATTATGACCAAAAGCTTCAAGCAGGGCAAAAGAAAGGGTTAGCGCGAGTGGAGAGGCGAAAGCAGAGCCGATTCAAAAACGAAATTGCGGGCGGGGTTTGTAGCCTATTCAAAGAGAGCTGGAGTGTGGCCGGGAAGTGGCTTATCGAGTCCGAAATGCTGATAGGCGAGGCGAGTCGCCATTCGGCCCCGCGGAGTGCGGTTCAAGAAGCCGATCTGGAGCAGATAGGGTTCGATGATCTCTTCAATGGAATCTTTTTCCTCGTGGAGCGAGGCACAGAGCGTACCTAGTCCCACAGGGCCTCCGTCGAATTTTTCGATGATAGTCAGCAGCAGCTTGCGGTCCATTTCGTCAAGGCCGTAAGTGTCGACCTCCATCCGGTTAAGGGCGTCGATTGCCACATGCTTCGTTATACTGCCGTCGTGATCGACCTCCGCATAGTCGCGTACACGCCGCAGCAGGCGGTTACAAATTCTCGGAGTGCCGCGCGAACGCCGCGCGATCTCGTGCGAGCCGGTCGCGTCGATCTCGACATCCAGTATCTTAGCCGAGCGTTCGGCGATCTGCTGTAATTCTTCAATACCGTAAAAATCAAGGTGAAATATTATCCCGAACCGGCCCCTCAGCGGTGCCGTGATCAGCCCGGGGCGAGTTGTTGCTCCGACCAGCGTGAACTTTGGCAGTTCGAGTTTGATCGAACGGGCAGCGGTGCCCTGGCCGATCATGATGTCCAGGCTGTAATCCTCCATCGCCGGGTAAAGGATCTCTTCGATGGCGGGATTGAGGCGATGGATCTCGTCAATGAATAGAACGTCGCCCTCTTCGAGATTCGTAAGGATGGCCGCGAGATCGCCGGCCTTCTCGATAATCGGGCCTGCCGTGGATTTAAGCGAGGCTCCCATCTCATTAGCGACTATGTTCGACAGAGTGGTCTTCCCGACTCCCGGCGGGCCGGTGAGCAGGATGTGATCTAGTGCCTCGCCGCGGCGCAGAGCGGCCTGCATAAAAACCCGGAGATTGTCCTTAACCTTTTTCTGGCCAATATATTCCGCCAGCTGCGCAGGCCGAAGGCTCGCCTCGAATTTGGATTCCTCGGGCGAGAGATCTTCGTCACGGATATTTATTACAGCGGCTTCGGTCACGTTATTTAATCTTAGAGGAACTTACCCCATAAACAAATCGATCAAAAGAGCAGGCCTTTTGCATGCAGGGCAAAGATGTCCATTGAAAATGCGACCATGCAATGCAGGACCAGCCCCAACCAGATGTTACCGTTACGGTAGCTGAGCCAGCCGAGAAATATGCCCGCAGCGATCGCCGAGAACGTCTCGACGGGTGGCTTGCTAAAGTGGATCATGCAATAGGGCACGGTCATCACAAAGATCGAATACATTCCGAGCGAAGGCTTAAGGCTGTGAACCAGAAAGCCTCGAAAGAAAAATTCGAGCCCGAAAAATTGGATAAAATAGAGCAGTTCCCAATAGAGTAAAGTGGTGCCGAGATATGGCTCGCCGTTGAAAATGTACAGGAACGGGTACTTTGCCGCGAAGCCCTCGGTGAGCGACATCAAGTAAACGAGAGGGAGCATGATCGCGGTGGACACCCCCAGCAGTGACCAAAAGCCGCGTTCGATGCCGAACCGCAGACCAAAGTCTCGGAGATCGGCCCGCCACCAAATCTTAATGATCAGGACCGGAACGACAAAATAAAATGTCGTGACGACCGCTACCCACCACGCTAAGCCGGGCAGGTTGTTCTCGGTATTCGCCGTGAGCCATTCGCCGATCCATGCCAGGTCGGTTTCCGCCAACAGGGCTGCCGGAACGGCTTCGCTTTTAAGATAGAAGATCGAGGTAAGTCCGATCGCGGTGTAGATGAGAACGGTGACTGCCCGTTTATCGAGCCGTGCGATGTCGTGCTTGAGATT
>DATHVL010000361.1:0-3224 GCA_035461325.1 Pyrinomonadaceae bacterium | reverse complement strand
GACGAACTGAACATTCCTCAGCCGCCTAACGGCACGGCGGTCTCGCCCGAAGAGGCCCGCGCGATCGCGGCCGAGATCGGCTATCCCGTCATCGTCCGGCCAAGTTTTGTCCTCGGCGGGCGGGCAATGGCAATCGTTTACGACGAACCGAGCCTAGACGAATATATGCGTACGGCGGTCGATTCCTCACCTGAAAAACCGATCCTCGTTGACAAGTTCCTTGAGCGTGCTTCCGAGATCGACGTCGATGCTATAGCCGACGAGACCGCGGTGGTTATCGCGGGCATACAGGAGCACATCGAGGAAGCCGGGATTCACTCGGGCGATTCGTCCAGCGTTCTGCCTGCACAAAAGATCGCCGTCGAGCACCTCGAGACCATCCAGCATTACACCCGCCTTCTGGCAAATGCCCTTAAAGTAAAGGGCCTGATGAATATCCAGTACGCTGTCCAAAGCGATCGTGTCTATGTGATCGAGGTCAACCCGCGTGCCTCCCGCACGGTGCCGTTCGTCGCCAAGGCCACGGGCGTGCCCATCGCAAAGATCGCGTCGCTGATAATGGCGGACGTTAAAAAGCTCGCCGAGTTCGGCTTGCCGGATATGCTCGCCGTGCCTCAGGTATTCGTTAAATCGCCCGTCTTCCCATTCAAAAAGTTCGCAGGCGTCGATCCCATCCTGGGGCCCGAGATGCACTCCACGGGCGAGGTGATGGGTGTCGGGTCAACTTTTGGCGAGGCCTACGGGAAGGCGATGGAAGGGGCCGGCCTCACTCTGCCGCTCAAGGGAAAAGCTTTCATATCGGTCAATGACAATGACAAGGGCCAGGCCGTCGTCCTCGCCCGACGCCTGACCAAACTGGGCTTCAGCCTGGTCGCGACCCACGGCACCAGCATCCGGCTTCGCGAGGTTGGCCTCGAGTGCGAATCGATCTTCAAGGTCAACGAGGGGCGGCCGAATATTGCCGACCTCATCCGCCAGGGCGACATCGCGTTGATCATTAATACGCCGCTCGGCAAGGTCGGCCACTACGACGAAAAAGCCATCCGCAAAGCTGCATTGCAGTTCAACGTGCCGTGCGTAACGACCATCACCGGAGCCGAGGCGCTGGTCGAGGCGATCGCCACACGTCATTCTCAGACCGGGGTCGAGGTCCGCAGCCTTCAAGAGATCCATAACAGCTCTGAGCAGGCCACAGCCAGCTGAAAGACGAGCAAAAGAGCGGCATCTTTGACCCGGCCGCCACTTTCCAATACCCTGAAAAGAACTGAAAGCTAAAGGGTTATTAATTTTTTCTATGCCGGAACGAGTAGACCGAGAGATCATTGGGGGGCACTTGCTGGTCATCGGCGGTGCCGAAGATAAATATAACGAACGCCGCATCTTAAAGAAATTTCTGGGCCTTGCCGGAGGCGAAAATGCGGAAGTGCTGATCGTCCCCGTCGCCTCGGATTTCCCAGAGTTCGCCGCCGACGTTTACACACAGGCGTTTCGTAATCTGGGCGTCGCAAACCCGCGCGTGCTTCGTGCCACGTCGCGACAGGATGTCTATCAGGCGGACGCCGACGAACTGCTCGACGGGGTCACCGGCGTCTTTATGACCGGCGGCGACCAGATGCGGCTTGTTTCGATCCTTGGCGGGACCAAATTTGCCGCAAAGCTTCGCAAGCTCGTCCGCGGCACGGGCATCGTCCTCGCCGGAACCAGTGCCGGTGCAGCCGCGATGAGCACTTCGATGATCGTCCGCGGCGAATCGACGCCGCATCCGCAAAAGGACTCAGTTCGGTTGTCCCCCGGGCTCGGCTTTCTCAAGAACATCATCATCGACCAGCATTTCACTGAACGCGGCCGCATCAGCCGGCTGATCACAGCCGTCTCCTATAACCCTTACAATCTGGGCATCGGCATCGATGAGAATACTGCCATCATCCTCGACGGACAGGGCATTCTGGAGGTTTACGGCCAGGGCGCGACGACCATCGTCGACGGCTCCGCGATAAGCTACAACGAGATCGCCGAGGTCAGCTCGCACGAGGCCTTTAGCGTTTGCGGCGTGCAGCTCCACGTGCTCCGCGACGGCCTGATCTACGACTATCTTGAACGCCATCCCCTGCAGCCGCCTAAGGAATTTCTTCTACCCGATCTTTAATCCGTCCGCGACACTTGCACAGCACGCTGAATTTGAGAAAATCTGCATACTGTTTTCTCGATGTTCGGCGTTCTTGCGCCCTTCCGCATAATCTGCGGTGCGTCACTTTCTATGGAAATACTTGAGATACGGACCCTTCGCGGGCCTAACTATTGGAGCGGCTATTGGAAGAAGCTGATCATAATGCGCCTGGATATCGGCGATTATGAACAGCGCCCGACCGATAAGCTCGAGGGATTCTACGGGCGAATGAACGAGGTCATGCCGTCGCTGCTAACCCACGGCTGCAGCTACCAAGAAGAGGGCGGCTTTCTGCGTCGCGTTCAGGAGGGAACTTGGGCGGGCCATGCCATCGAGCATTTCGCCCTTGAACTGCAGACGCTCGCGGGCATGGACACCGGCTACGGCCGCACGCGCGAGACCAATACCAGCGGGCTTTACAACGTTGTCTTTAGCTATATCGAGGAGGAGGTCGGCCGTTTCGCCGCCCGTGCCTCGGTACAGCTTTTCGAGGACCTCGCCGGAACGCGCCCAACTGAGGACATCAAGGAACAGCTTGCTGCCGACGTCCAGCGGATGCGGGAGATCCGCGAGGAGGTGCGCTTCGGGCCGTCGACCGGTTCACTTGTTGAAGAGGCCGTCTCACGCAACATCCCCTACATTCGCCTGAACGATCAATCGCTCGTCCAGCTCGGCTATGGGCGTCACCAGAAACGCATCCAGGCGACGACCACCGCCAACACCAACCAGATCGCCGTCGACCTCGCGGGCAACAAGCACGCGACGAAAACGCTGCTCGGCGATATGGGCGTGCCGGTGCCGAAAGGCTATCGCATTCGCGAGGTCGAGGAGCTCGAATCCACTCTTGACCGCGTCGGTTTTCCGGTCGTGATCAAACCTCTCGACGGCAACCACGGTAAGGGTGCAACGGTCGGGGTGCATGACCTCGAGCACGCCCTCGCGGCCTTTGCCAAAGCGCAGGAATACTCTCGTTGGGTCATCGTGGAAAAGCTGCTAGTCGGGGCGGACTTTCGCGCGCTTGTCGTGAACAACCGCCTTATAGCCGTGGCCGAGCGCA
>DATHVL010000360.1:0-3650 GCA_035461325.1 Pyrinomonadaceae bacterium | reverse complement strand
GCGGCTTTCTCCGATCGGCAGCATGGCGACCCGTACCTTTTGGTCCTCTACCGTCTCGGTGTGAACGTGTTCTAAGCCAAGAGCATCCTGCCAAAATGCCAAAGCCTCGTCGATGCCGCGCGTCGCAATTCCTAAGTGATCGATCTTCATTTCTTTCCGATGATCTCCTCAACCGCCGTGTACGGGTCTTTTCGCTTGGTTGCCACCGCCCGTGCCATTTCTTCTATCTTCTCGCCTGTCCCGTTCCTTTCGACCAGATCAGCCAGCAGACGCTCTCGCAACAGTTCCATCAACCGCCACCGCGCGATCAAACGCTTCCGTTCGTCGCCGCTCTCGCCCGTGCTTTGCTGAAATTCACTGTAGCTCGATATTGCCGCTGCGAGGTTTTCGATGCCCTTGCTCTCGGTAGCGACGGTTTTGACTATAGGCGGATTCCACATATCCGGCCGATGGGCGAGGCCTAGCAATGCTTCGAGCTCCTTTTGGGTCCTAAGCACGCCTTCGCGGTCGGCTTTGTTGATCACAAACACATCGCCGATCTCCATTATCCCCGCCTTTATTGCCTGAATATCATCGCCCATCCCCGGAACCAGAACGACAACCGACACATCTGCGGCCTTAACTATCTCGACTTCGTCCTGCCCCACGCCGACCGTCTCGACGATCACCTTATCAAAACCTGCCGCGTCGAGGATCGCGACGGCATCGACCGTCGCTCGCGAAAGCCCGCCCAGATTCCCCCGCGTCGCCATCGAGCGAATAAAAATATTCTTATCGAGCCCCAGTGTCGACATCCGTATGCGGTCGCCCAATATAGCACCGCCCGAAAAAGGGCTGGATGGGTCGACCGCGATGATCCCGATCCGCTCGCCCTGCTCTTTATAATGAAGGGCCAACTTATCAACGAGCGACGATTTTCCCGCACCCGGGGAGCCCGTGATGCCGATGACGACCGCCTTGCCCGTCTGCGGGAAAACAGCCTTCATTATGTCGCCGGCCTCGGCACTCCCGTTCTCGACGCGCGTAATGGCGCGTGCGATCGAGCGTACATCGCCGGCAAGCAATTTTTCTATCAGTTCGTCACTGTTCATTAGATGTAGCGAAGGGCAATTTTCGCATTTTTGACGGTGAAATCAAAAAGAACGGGATGCCGCAAGCACCCCGTTCCCTCTGAAGACAGGCAGAAAACAAAGAACCTACATCTCGCCCTCATCGGCCGACGGTCCATAGATCGACGGAACCGGAATATCGTTCAGACGCAGGTAAACCGAAAGTTGACCGCGGTGGTGAACGATATGGTTGAGAACGAACGACCGCATAACGACGGCCTTGGGCATCGTGAAATAGGTTTTTTCCCCGTTCCTCAGCGTCCAGTTTTCCAAGTAGATATCGTCCGGTGAATTGCGAAGCACGTCGATGGCTTCGGCAACGTTCTTGTCGAAAAAGCCGACAAGGTCTTCGGTCGAAGACGGCTCGTACGGCTTATAGTCCATTTTGGCGAAATCCAGTTCCGGGTGCTGAAGCGTCGCGGGCGTCCACGAAAACATCTCCGCGATGTGCGACGCGAGGGCTCCCATCGTCATCGATTTTTCATGCGGCTTCCAGCTAAACTTCTCCGCCGGTATGCGTTCTAGGCATTTACGGGCGACAGCGGCCTCTTGTTCCATCTCGGCGATCAATACGGTCGACAACGTGTTTGTAGTAACAGCGGTACTCGTGCTCATATTCAGAACTCCTTTAATTGAAATTTAGGCGGAAAATATAACACACAACGTTGCACCCGTGCAACATGAAACACCACGTTGTTGCATTAAGGCCGCCAGAAATCCTCAGCATCTGTTGTAGCCAGCCATTCTTTCTCGGCGATGCGGCATTCCGAACAATAGTAAACTCCCGCGGAATGCTTCGATTCGGGGTTTATCATGCAGCCCCCCATTTGCCACGTTTTTGCGTTTGGAAATAGTGACTCCTCCGATTCGAAGTACAGTTTCGGCGGGCCGGGAGGTAATCCGAAACGAACCGGTATACGGTCGAAACGCAGCGGAACGTCATGCAGCTTGCATTTGCGTGGTGCCATCTTAGGTTTATCGGCTTCGCTAGCCTTTCAATAGTTGCTTGGCTATCACAAGCCGCTGTATCTCGCTTGTGCCTTCACCGATGGTGCAGAGTTTTGAGTCCCGCCAATACTTCTCGGCCGGATAATCTTTGGTGTACCCATAGCCGCCGTGTATCTGCACCGACTCCTCAGATACCCGCACCGCGGCTTCCGAGGCATAGAGTTTTGCCATTGCCGACTGCCTGGTCACCGGCACGCCCGTATCTTTTTGCGCGGCCGCCTGCTGCGTCAAAAGCCTCGCACATTCGATCTGCGTCGCCATATCTGCCAGCTTGAACTGGATCGCCTGGAACTCCGCGATCGGCCTGCCGAACTGCTGCCGTTCCTTCGCATAACTCAAAGCGGCCTCGTATGCGCCTTGCGCAATGCCGACCGAAAGCGCCGCGATCGAGATCCGTCCCCCGTCGAGCACCTGCATCGCCTGCAGAAAACCTTCGCCCTCATTCCCCAGCAGATTTTCTTTGGGAACACGGCAGTCCTCGAACACGACCGAGGCGGTTTCCGAAGCCCGCATTCCGAGCTTGTTCTCTTTGTGATCTGAGCGAAACCCGTCCATCGACTTATCAAAAATAAACGCCGAGATCCCGCGGTTACCCTTTTCCTTATCGGTGACCGCGACGGCCACCAGCGTCTCACAAGCGATCGCGTGCGTTATGAAATTCTTCGACCCGTTAACCTTCCAACCGCCGTTATCGGGGATCGCGGTTGTCCGCGTTCCGGACGCGTCCGAGCCGGCTTGCGATTCCGTCAGCCCCCACGCACCGAACGATTCTCCCTGTGCCAGCGGCACCAGATATTTCTGCTTTTGCTCCTCCGATCCGAAAGTATATATATGGTTCGAACAAAGCGAATTATGAGCCGCCACCGACAGCCCCACAGAACCGCAGACGCGGCCGAGCTCCTCGATGATCGTCGCGTACTCAACATAGCCCATCCCCGCACCGCCGTACTCCTCAGGAAAGATGATGCCCATTAATCCCAATTCCGCGAGCTTTGGCCGGAGTTCTGTCGGAAAGTGCTGGGCCTCGTCCCACTCCATCACGTGGGGACGGATCTCGCTTTCGGCAAACTCGCGAATGCTAAATTTTATTTGCTGCTGCTCTTCGTTCAATTCGAAATTCATAAGATTATAACGAACGATTATCTTGCCATAATCGTTTACCCGGCGACAAACACGGCCCGCTTCATTGGTTAGAGTTCTGTGAGGAAGCTAGACTATGGTTATGGATTGGAAAAAAGATCTCCTAACTTCGGATGCCGACATTGAGGCTTTGATCCGCGACACCTCATCGATAGCTGTCCTCGGTATCAAGCCCGAATCGCGATCCTCACAACCGGCCTATTTTGTACCGCACTATATGCAGTCGAAGGGCTTTCGGATCATTCCCGTGCCGGTCTACTACCCAGAGGTTAACGAAATTCTTGGGGAAAAGGTTTATCGCGATCTGCGCGACATCCCTGAAACGGTCGACATGGTGAATGTTTTTCGCCGGCCGAATGATATTTCACGCCATGTGGATGAGATACTTGTCGC
>DATHVL010000359.1:0-2863 GCA_035461325.1 Pyrinomonadaceae bacterium | reverse complement strand
TCTATTCCTGCTTATGGATGCGGTCGGTAAACTTGTGAAACCCGCCCCCGTGATCGAGGGAACCGTCGCTCTTGGATATCAGGAAAGCGTCATTGTCCCGCTTGGGATCGTATTGCTCATAAGCACCGTACTTTACATCGTGCCGCCAACAGCATTGCTCGGGGCTATCCTCCTGACCGGCTATCTCGGCGGTGCGGTTGCGACCCATGTTCGAATTGAGAATCCGCTTTTTACGCACACGCTGTTTCCCGTGTACCTCGGCATAATGCTCTGGCTGGGACTGTATCTGCGCGATCGCCGTCTCCGTGATCTAATGCCGCTTCGGAAGGAGGCAAAGTAATGGCCGATATTGGTATAAAACTGGGAACGGAGCCCCGAGTACTCGTTCTCGAACGCGTCTTTGACGCGCCGCGCGAATTGGTATTTGAGGCATGGTCCCGTCCCGAACATGTGAAGAAATGGTGGGGCCCGGAGGGGTTTGCTCTGCCGTTCTGCGAACAAGACTTTCGTGTCGGCGGCGCCTTCCGCTTCAACATGCGAGCCCCCGACGGGTCAGACCATTGGGTATCGGGCCGATATCAAGAGATAACTCCGCCGGAGGCGATCGCCTTCACGTGGGTCCGCGAGGACGAGCCCGGCAAAGTATGGTGCAGAACATCCGTCCGTGTCACTTTCGAGGATGAGGACGGGCGAACGCGATTCATGCTGCGCCAAGCCCAGTTCGAAACCGTCGCCTACTGCGAAGCGCACCGAGACGGTTGGAGCCAGACCTTGGGCAGGCTGGAAGTTTATGTTCAAGAATTAACGACATTATCCGGGAGATAATACTTATGAAGATCGCAATGTTGATCGTCCGCACACTTGTCGGACTTTTGTTCATCGTTTCCTCACTTGTCTATTTTCTCAACTTGGTCGAGCCCCCAGAGATGACCGGGCCTATCAAAGCCTTCAACGAGGGGCTCGCGGCATCGGGTTATTTTTTGCCACTGCTCAAATGGACCGAGCTTTTGTGCGGAATTCTATTAGTGGTCGGCCGCTTTGTCCCACTCGCATTGGTCATCCTTGCACCTATAGTCATTAACATTTTCATGGTCCATCTGTTCATGGAACCCTCGGGCTTGCCGATCGCTATCGTACTGGTCCTGGCGTTTATATTCCTTGGATGGTACTACCGTGAGAACTTCCGCGGACTCTTCGAAGCGTAAAGGAGGTTAAATATGTCGAAATACGTAGATGTCTATCTTTTGCCTATTAAAGAAGCGAACGTCCCGGCCTACCAGAAGATGGCAAAGGCCGCCGGTAAGCTTTTCATGAAACACGGAGCGCTTCGCTATCGCGAGTACGTTGCCTCCGACCTAAATGTGGAAGAAGTACTGCCTTTCACTAAGGTGATCAAACTAAAGCCGGGCGAGACGATCGTATATGCCGCCGTCGAGTTTAGTTCTGAGGCGGCTCGCAACAAGGCGATGAAGGCCATCATGTCTGACCCGGAAATGGAATCGATCGCACCAAAAGGCGCACCGCCGTTCGATTACAAGAAAATGGTCTATGGCGGATTCAAGATCCTTGTTGACCTCTAAACTGCGACATTGGCCGCGTCTCGCGATATAATCTTGAATCTTGCAAGACGCCCGGCCAATAACTGAATCCGAGATCGGTCCGGTGGCCGATGAGCCCCTAGTCGCTGAGGCGCCGGCCGATGCCAAGAGCTCGCGTTACGACCGCTCCATCGTCGAGGGCCCCTTGAGCCGCGCCGTTTGGAAGCTTGCGTGGCCCACGATGCTCACCAACGTGATCGGCGGCCTGCAGGGCATCGTCGACCACATCGTCGTCGGCAACATCGTCGGCTTTCGCGGCAATGCGGCCATTGGTATCAGCTGGCAGATCTTTCTCGTTGTAATCGTTTTTATCGCGTCACTCTTTACCGGAATGAGCGTTCTCGTGGCGCGATATGCCGGTGCCGGCGACGAGGCCAAAGTTGACCGCACTGTTTATCAGGCGTTTCTGGTCGCCCTGGTCATTTCCGTGGGAGTCATGGCGCCCGTCGGGTATTTCGCCTCGCCCTATCTTTTAGACCTCGTCAATGCCGACCCCGGCGTAAAAGCGGAGGCACTCCCCTATCTTCGGATCACATTCGTCTTCAGCATCGGCCTGCTGGTCTTTTTCATGCTTGGCGGCGCCCTTCGCTCCGCCGGCGACGCTCGCACGCCGATGGTACTCGGGGTCGTGATGACCGTTCTAAACCTCGTGCTGAATATCATCCTGATCCGCGGAATGGGCCCGATTCCCGCGTTTGGAACTGCGGGTGCCGCGATGGGGACCAGTATCGCGTCGGGAATAGTGGCGATATATGCCCTGTGGCGCTTGATCCACGGGGGTTGGGTGGTCTCGTTTCCAAAGGGGCTGGGGTATCGGCCTGATTGGCGGCTTATTCGCTCCATCTTCCGCTTCGGTTTGCCGACCGGTTTTCAGGGCATCGCGATGAACGTCGGCGGCGTGGCAATGCTCGCCTTTATCGGCTCGTTGGCACAGAGCGCCGCGGCCCAAGCGGCGTTCGCCGTCGCTTACACCCAGCTTTTTTCGCTTGTTACATGGACATCCGTCGGGCTAATGGGAGCCGCCGCCGCTGTGGCCGGACAGAATCTGGGGGCCGGCCAGCCCGATCGCGCCCGCGAAGCGGTTCATACCGCCGCCCGTTTCGGTTTAGGGGTTGCGACGTCCCTCGGAGTGATCTTTTTCTTTTTCCCTGAGCAACTGCTCGGATTTTTCGGAATGGAGGAGCCTGCCGTCGTTGCTCTGGGAACGCAACTCTTGCGCGTTCTCGCGATCTCCGGTGTCTTTATCGCTACTGCACTCGCCTATA
>DATHVL010000358.1:0-14769 GCA_035461325.1 Pyrinomonadaceae bacterium | reverse complement strand
GCGGAAAGCGTCCCCTGGCAACGCGTGATAAATTCGCAGGGGAAATGCTCAACCGGGCGAATGACCATCCCGCAAAACCTGCAGCAATCGATACTCGAACAGGAGGGTGTGGAGTTTGATGATAAGGGCAGGTGTGACCTGACGGTGTTCGGATGGGTCCCCGAGCGTTCAACGAGGCCTCGCCGTTCCAAACCGACGCTTCTCGCCTAACGCCCCCACTTCAACTTATTCCGCAGCACGTCAAAGTAGTTCCGCGTCGGGGGCTGGACAAGGTTTAGCGTGGTTCGGCTCTTGCTGATCACGACGCTGTCGCCCGAGTTCATCTGATAACCCGTCTGGCCGTCGAGCGTCAGCACAACGCCCTCGTTCTCGTTAACCAGTTTAAGGACGATCTCCGCATCGTCGGGCACCACGATCGGACGGTTCGTGAGTGTAAAGGGGCAGATCGGCGTCATCACGATGGCGTTCATAGAGGGGTAAATGATGGGCCCGCCCGCCGACAGATTGTATGCCGTCGACCCTGTCGGGGTCGAAACGATGAGCCCGTCAGCCCGGAACGAATTCACGAAAAGCCCGTTAAGACTCACCTCTATCTCGATGATCCGCGCCAATGCCGCCTTGTTGATGACAACATCGTTGAGAACTCTGCCCTTCGCTATCTGGCTGCCGTCACGGATGTGCTCGGCGCCGAGCATCACGCGGCGGTCCACCTCGTAATCTCCATCGATGATCGCCTCAAGAGCCGTATACATCTCCTCGATCCGAAAATCGGTGAGATAGCCGAGACTGCCATAGTTAACGCCGAGTACAAGCACATCTGCATCGCCCACGAGCCGGGCGGTCGAGATCATCGTCCCGTCGCCGCCGAGAACGACGATCATGTCCGCCTCGCTCCCAAATACGTTCTCGAATGTCGCCTCGGCCGTCCCGCCGTTTTCGGTATCCGTTTCGCGATAGGGCTTGCCGGCTAAATTAACGCCGCGTTCCTCAAGCCATTTGCTCAGTTCCTGCGCCGTCGCCCATGCCTCTTCGTGGCGGGGCTTTACGACGATCCCGATCGATCTGATTGCTTTCTGCGTCATTGCGAAACTCAAAAATGCTTGTGCCGTAAGTATTTACGAAAACCGGCCAAATTTCAACGGAAGGCTCTCGGCTGAAAGCCACCCGCGGCCTACATTCAGGCATCCAAATTCCTAAACCTAAGCGTGGGAGTATTGCCCGGATAGCGGGCCCGCCGTGTTGGTTTCAAATGCCGTATTTGCTAGAATTGCGGTTTGTCCCTGTCTGTTTCGAATTCAACTTTTAAGGTAACGCAAAGATGTTAAAGTTCATTTCCCGTCTTGAGAAGACCCGCAGTTTCGTCCTTCTCGCTTTCGCCGTCGTCATGGTGGCGAGTCTTGTTTTCTTTTATGCACCGACCAATGTCGATACGTCGGCCAGCCTGCTGCAAAGCACTGAAACGGCTGCAAAGGTCTCCGGCGAATACATCACCGTCGGCGAGGTCGCCCGGCAAAAAGAAAATTATACAAGGTTTAGCCAAGGCCGGCCCTACCCCGCCCAAATGATAGTTGACGGCCTGGTGGGTAACCGTATTCTGCGGGTCGAGGCTGAGCGTCTGGGCCTGACCGCCTCTGACACAGAGGTGGCCACCGAGATCCGGGAGCAGTTCAAGCCCGAGGACGGCAAGGCGTGGGACCAGGCGCAGTATGAACAAAACATCGTTAACCAGTTCGGAAGCATTCGCACCTTTGAAGAAAGCGTTCGTGATGACCTGAGCGCGAACAAGCTTCGTGCATTCGTGACCTCGGGGGTGTCCGTATCTGAGGAAGAGGTGCTGCAGGATTACCAACGCCGCAATGCAAAGTTTGACCTCTCATACGTAGCCCTGAACCCGACAGAACTAGCGCAGACGATCACTCCCTCGGAGGAAGAGCTTCGCGAGTATTTTGAACGAAACAAGCAGAGCTATTACATAAGCGTCCCGCAGAAGAAGATCCGGTACATTTTCTTGAATACTTCAAAGGTCGGCGAACGTCTGAACATTAGCGAAGAAGATCTGCGGGCTGAGTACGATGGGCTCCCGGAGGACCGCAAGAATGCCGGTGTGCTCGGGCAGGAGATCGTGCTACGCGTGGCAAAGCCGGAGTTTGACGGGCAGGTGTACGAAAAGGCCCAGAATCTGGTCGAACGGCTCAGGGCAGGCGGTGAAACAGTTACCGAACAGGCTTTTGCCGAAATGGCACAAGGGCAGTCCGAGAACGCCGCCTCTGCCTCGATCGGCGGCAAGCTGCCGGGGCCGGTGCGTCTAAATCCGAGCAGAACGGAGGACCCGTATCAACGTCTCATCGCGATGCAGCCGGGCCAGATCACCGACCCGATCAACTATCAGGGCCGGTACTTCATTCTGCGGCGCGGCGAGGCTGTGCCGAAATCATTCGAGGACGCACGCAAAGAGCTGGACGTGAGCCTCCGCAACCGCCGTGCGTATGCTGCCAATGCAGAACTCGCAAAGAAAGTTGCTGCTTCGCTTAAGGAAACAAAGGACGTTCAGGCAACCGCACAGCAGTTCGCCGGCGAGGCCAATATGACGCCCGCGGAAATGGTCCGTGAGACGACATATGTGAAGCCGGGCGACAACGTCGAGAATATAGGTACCTCACCGCAGTTCGAGGAGGGGATAGCATCCCTCGAGAATCCCCAAGATGTCGGCGATGAGGTGCCGGTACCGGACGGATTTGCGGTACCGCAGCTGGTTGATAAGAAAGAGCCCCGCGATGCGGAGTTTGACGAGGTCCGGGCGCAGCTTGTAGAGGTTGTGAAGCTTGAAAAGGCTCGAAACGAGGTGGAAGAGATCGCTCGCCAGATCGCCGCAGGTTCCGCCTCGGCGACAGCCATTGTGGCGGCCGCACAGGCACGAGGCGTGACCGCACGCGATTCGAAGGCCTTCATTCTAGGCTCGCCGCTCGGCGACGGCCCGTCGGCCACGACCAGCCCTCAGCTTGAAGATGCGATATACGCTCTCCGAGAAGGCGAGGTTACAAAAGAGCCGATCAAGATAGGTGAAAATTACTTTGTCGTCGGCGTCACCGGCCGAGAAGAAGCGAGCATGGAAGAGTTTGCGAATCAGCGCGACGCGCTGACGGAGCAAATGCTAAACGAGAAACGCGGGCAGGTCTTTTCAGACTATGTCGCTGCGGTTCGCAGGCGGATGGAAGAGGGCGGCCAGATAACGATCTACAAGGATGCTATCGCACAGATAGACGCTCTGGACTCGCAGCAGTCACCCGCAGGTTTTCCGCAGGGTTTCTAGCGAGCATATAGCAAACAAGGACGGGGCAGGGGCTTAGACGGCCTCTGCCTTTTTTTATTGACAATGCTAAGCGTAAAAAAAACAGGCTGCCGATAAGGGCAGCCCGTTTGGTTAAAGGAATACTTTTCGACTAGGCCTTGCCGATCGCCTTTAGGTATCGGGCAAGCTCTTCGCGCACCCTCGGGAAGAGGAAGAAGAGCCCGATCATATTCGGAAAGACCATCGCCAGTATCATCGCGTCAGAAAATGCCAGCACCGAACCGAGCGAAGCGGCAGCACCGATGACGACGAAGATGCAGAAAAGGATCTTGAAGGAAAGGTCCGAGGCCTTTGATCGTCCGAACAGATATTTCCACGACTGCAGCCCGTAGTAGGACCAAGAGATCATCGTCGAGAATGCGAACAGCACGATCGCGACCGTCAGGACGATGTTAAAGCCGGGCAATACGTCATTGTAGGCTCGGGCCGTTAGGTCGACCCCGTTGACTGCCTCGTTGCCGATCATAACGTTTCCGCCGATTCCTCCGTACTGGAAGAAATCTCCCTGCATATTGAACAATACGATCACGATCGCTGTCATAGTACAGATGACCACCGTGTCAATAAACGGTTCTAGCAATGCGACCAGGCCCTCGCTGGCGGGATATTTGGTTCGTACCGCGGAGTGTGCAATGGCGGCGGAGCCGGCTCCCGCCTCATTTGAGAATGCGGCACGCCTAAAGCCTTGAATGATGACACCCGCAATACCGCCGACGCCGGCTTCCGGGGTGAAAGCACCCGCGATGATCATGCTGATCGCAGCAGGAACCTCAGTGAAGTGGTAGAGGATAATTATTATCGACGCGATGATATAGATCACGGCCATCAAAGGCACCAGCTTTTCTGTGACCTTCGCGATTCGCTTAATTCCGCCAATAATTACGATCGCCACCAGGATCGCCATAACGATCCCGATTATGGTTCGAACGGCTCCGTCGCCGGCCAGGCCGAACATCGTCGTGATCTGGCTTGTCGCCTGGTTAGCCTGGAAGGCATTGCCGCCGCCGAAAGAGCCGCCGACGCAGAATATCGCGAAGACGACCGCGAGCACCTTACCCAGCGGGCCGAGCTTTAGCTCAGCGAAACCGCGGGAAAGGTAATACATCGGGCCGCCATGGACGATGCCGTCCTTATCGATGTCGCGGTATTTGACGCCGAGCGTACATTCGACAAACTTCGACGACATTCCCAAGAGGCCTGCGATGATCATCCAAAGTGTGGCGCCCGGGCCGCCGATACCGACCGCGATCGCCACACCGGCGATGTTTCCTAGCCCGACCGTGCCTGAAACGGCCGTCGCAAGGGCCTGAAAGTGATTGACCTCGCCATGATGGCTTTCGTCCTTGATCGTGTCGGGTATATCACCCTCGACAATGTTGACCTCCGCCCGCTCGACGTGGGGATCACGATGTTCGGGATCGTCTGCCATCTCTAGATCGTCATACTTACCGCGAACGACATTAATGGCTAGCGGGAACTTGCGAATATTGATAAATCCGAAAACAACTGTGAAAAAGACCGCACCAGCGATCAGCAAATATAAAACGATGGGAAGATCGAACGGCGTCGGCAGGGGCGCCGGGTAAAAGACCGCTACCTCCCAGCAGTTCGCTACTGGCCGAAAGGCCTGATCGATGCGCTCATCGAGGCCCAATACTTGGCCGGGCGGCGGTTCTGGCACCTCCCAACACCGCGGGGCCGGCTCATCGGCGGCTTGGGCGAAGGAAAAGATCGGAAGAGCGAGGAGGATGAGGAGCAAGAAAGTATACCTGCGCAGTTTTTGATTCATTTAAACCTCGGGAAAACTTTCGGATTATTTCAATTGTTTGGTTGATGCATTCGGCCGAGGTGGCCATCAATCGGAAAAAATTGATTTCAGCATTGTATAATCACATTTTGCGCATTTACAAGCTGAGATTCCTATAAATTGGGCGTTTCTGCGAAGCGGGGACGGGCCAAACGCATTTATTTCAAAATGAAAGAACAAGAGAAAGCGGTGTTGGGTGATATGCCGAGTGGGGATTTCCGCAAATTCGGCCATGAAATGGTGGACCGGATCTCGGATTATTATGAAGGGATCGAGGGGTTTCCTGTGTTGTCGCAAGTCGAACCAGGGTGGCTGACCGGCGAACTCCCGCCCAACGGGCCCGAAACCGGTGAGGGATTCGAAGAGGTAATGGCGGATCTCGATCGGCTGATAATGCCCGCGGTTACGCACTGGAATCACCCGAATTTCCACGGCCTTTTCGCGACCTCAGCGTCGTCGGTGGGGATATTGGGCGAGATGCTCGCCGCCGCGTTTGATATGAAGGCGATGCTGTGGCGGACCTCGCCGGCGTCGACCGAGCTTGAGGAGGTTACGCTCGGCTGGCTGCGGGAGTGGCTGGGGCTGCCGGGGGCATTTGACGGCTTGATCTACGATACGGCCTCGGTGTCGACGATGCACGCGATCGCGGCCGCACGCGAACGGGCCGGGGTCAATATCCGCGAAGAGGGGATGAGCGGGCGGCGGGACCTGCCCCTGCTTTGCGTCTACTGTTCGGAGCATGTGCACTCTTCTATCGACAAAGCGTGCATCACATTAGGCTTGGGAACGCGAAGTCTTCGGAAGATCGAATGCAACGAGCGATTCGAGATGATCCCCGAAAAGCTGGCTGGAGCGATAGAGGAAGACCTCGAGGCGGGGCATTTGCCCTTTTGCGTGATACCCACGATCGGCACGACCTCGACATCGAGCGTGGATCCGGTCGATGCCGTCGCAGACATTTGTGAAAAGCACGGCTTGTGGCTGCACGTCGATGCGGCATATGCCGGCCCGGCGGCGCTGCTGGAGGATAAACGGGAGATGTTCCGGGGTTGGGAACGTGCTGATTCCATCGTAGTTAATCCGCACAAATGGCTTTTCACGCCCTTCGATCTGTCGGTGCTCTACTGCCGGGACATGGAGGCGCTGAAGGGGGCGTTCTCACTGATTCCCGAATATTTGCGGACAGGTGACGAGGACACTGTCAAGAACGGAATGGATTACGGGATCCAATTGGGACGCCGATTCCGCTCGCTAAAGCTATGGTTCATAATGCGATACTTTGGCCGCGAGGGGATGGCGGCGCGGATCAGGGAGCATTGCAGGCTGGCTCAGCTTTTTGCCGAATGGGTCGACGAGTCGCCTGACTTTGAGTTGATGGCGCCGGTGCCGTTTGCACTCGTCTGCTTTCGAGCGAACCCCGAACGCGTGGAAGATCTCGATACTCTAAACGAAAATATAATGAACGACTTAAATGCTTCGGGCGAGGCGTTTATCTCGCACACAAAGCTAAACGGAGAGTTCACGCTGAGGCTTTCCGTCGGCAGCATCCGGACGGAAGAGCGGCATATCGAGAAAGTATGGGGCTTGCTGAATCGGCATCTCGCGGCGGCACGAAATTCTAATAATGAAATTTGAAAAAGAGAGTGTCATCCGCGCTTCGCCGGAGCGGGTGTTCGCTTTTCATGAACTGCCGGACGCGATCGAGCGGCTCATCCCGCCATGGGAGAATGCGAGGATCGTTCAGCGGGCGGATATCTCAGTGATCGGTTCGCGGGCCGTAATCGAGCAGCGTCTTTTTGGGATCGTACCTTCGCGATGGGTCGCGGAGCACACCGCATATGACCCGCCGCGGATGTTTGAGGACGTTCAGTTAGAGGGGCCGTTCTCGAGCTGGCGCCACCGCCACAAAGTAGAACCTCACCCTCAAGGTGCGGTCCTGCGTGACGAAATTGAATTCGAGCCGCCGCTCGGCCCGTTCGGCTCATTGGCGGCTCCGGTTTTTATACTCCCGAAGATCCGAAAAATGTTCGAATACCGACACCGCGTGACTAAGGAGTGGTGCGAGGGAAACGAGGGCCGATGATAGTTCACATAGTTTGCTGGAAATATAAACCGGAAACGACCGAGGAAAGGCGGCTGGAGCATGTTGCCCGTTTAAGTGCTCTTGATGGCTTGGTTCCGGGGATGGAGAGTTTGGATGTCGGTACGGACATCCTCGGGCTCGACCGGTCGTACGACACGGGGCTTGTCGGCGTCTATGCCGACCGCGCCGCGCTCGATTCATATTCGGAACACCCTGAGCACCTCAAGGTGGCGGCGATGGGCAGGGAACTGGCGACGGCCGTTTCCGTCGATTTTGTGAAATAGGTGGGGCGGGCCCGTACGGCAAACGAAAAGGCGGGGCTTAACATCCTAGAAAACGACACCTTTACGACAAGAGTGAAATTGGCAGCAATAATGAAACGATATTTAAGAACTTCCCTTTTTGCGACGGCGGCAGTGTGCCTTTGGGCAACCGCGGCATTTGCGCAGCAACAGGCAGCGCCCACATTTGACGTCTCGCACTACACGATGGACGTCAGGCTTTCGCCTATCGAGAATCTGCTCGCAGCGACGGTGGACGTCACCTTTGTACCGTCACAGGAACTTCGATCGGTGATCTTTGAGCTGAACGGATCGCTAAAGGTCGACTCGGTGACGCGAGTTTCGGCGGGCGGTCCAGGCCCGGCAACGCCCGCACGCAGCGCCCGAAATGCTGCAGCTCCCGCGGGGCCGCAGGTGACATTTGTCCAGGACCAAGTCGGCGTTTCCGAGGTGGGGCCGAATGTGCGGATAGACCTCGGCGAAAGCGCCCCGGCCGGGACACCGATGACGCTCCGGCTCGTTTACAGCGGCGCGCTCAATACCCCGATCGGCGGTCCTCTTCTTAATAAGCGCTTGGCTTACGTCGGCGACACTCAGGGTTACCTGATGTATGCGGCACGTTGGTTCCCGTTCCATAATTACGCAGCGGACTTGGCGACGTCCGACATAACGATCACGGTGCCGGGCGGGCTCCGCGTTGTCGGTCCCACGGATTCGGTCGAGGCTGCCGCGGGCGGCAAGTACCGCTTTACACAGACGCGGCCGGTGCTCGTCGGTAATTTCGCGTACGGCAACTTCACGGAACGCTCCCTCAGATACGGCGGATATGAGATCGCTTTTTATACAAAGCCGGGCAGCGGCGAGCGCATCGACACCTATGGCGAAACCGTCGGCAAGGCGCTGGAATACTACACTAAGCGTTTCGGCGAGCCCGCGATGGGAAAAAAGTTCGTTATCGCACAGATCGATGACGAGAGCCTTGATTTCTATAGTGCTCCCGGAATGTTATTTGTGTCGGATCGGCAGTTCTTGCAGCCGACCGGCGTGACGGAAGATCGCCTCCAGCGCGAAACGGCCTACCAGTGGTGGGGGCAGACCGTCGGGTTAAAATCCTTTGACGACGCCTGGATATCGCAGGGCTTTGCCGAATACAGCGCCGTCGCATTAAGAGAGGACGGGCTGACCGGGGCGAGGCTTGAAAATTTCCGGCGCGAGCTGGTCGAACGCTCATTGACCTTCGAGCAAACGGCATCGCTCTTACGCGCACCGGCGAACCTCGACGACCAATCGGTCGCATACCAATACATTATGTTCGGCAAGGGCCCTATGGTCCTCAGGCTGCTTGAGGACACCATCGGCAAGGCCAAGTTCGATCAGCTTTTGCGAACCTTCCTTAACGAGTTTCGGGGAAAGAACGCCTCGATAGACGATTTTGAACGGCTAACCTCGCAGGTTGCCGGGCAGAACATGCGGTACTTCTTTGCCCGCTGGGTCGAAAGCACGGGCGTTCCGGAGTTCACCGCCGATTACTTGATCCTTAGAACGCGCGCGGGCAAATTTGTCGCTCGCGGAACGGTTAAACAGAACTATGACAATCTGCGTCTGCCAGTCGAGGTGCAGTTGCGCTACGAGGGTGACGACGGACATAAAACGGTGCAGCTGCAGATGGAGGAATCGAGCGCCGATTTCAACATTGAGGCGGACGGCAAACCGCTAGAGATCATAATCGATCCCGGATTTAAGCTGTTGCGGATCTCGCCCGACCTGCGGGTCTCTTCCGTGGCACGGCGCGGGATCGAGCAATTCAAGGAAGGTAACTACGTCGAAGCGCAAGCGCAATTTGAGGCGGCCCTGAAACTGGACCGGTCAAACTCGTGGATCTACTATCACCTCGGGCTGCTCTTTCTCGAACAAAGGAACTATGACCTGGCCAAGGACAACTTCCGTGCGGCACTTGCCGGCAAGTTGAGTCCGCCATGGCTGCAGGTATGGTCAGAGATCAGGCTTGGGAACGCATACGACGCTCAGGGTGACCGGACGCGGGCGACGGCAGCCTACACCCGGGCTCAAAATCTTGGCGACAACTATGATGACGCGCAGGACGCAGTAAAGAAATACCAAGCGACCCCTTACGACCCGCGAGAAGAAAGGCTGGCGATACATAGGTAACCAGTCGTTAGCAAATAAACGGGGCGGGCCACTAACGGACCCGCCCTTTTATTGCCCCTTGTTCGCTGCCCCGCTCTAGAAGCGGAACTTTGCACGGAACTGGCCCACACGCGGCCCGCCCAGTGTGTTAGTGATATAGCCGAAATCGGTGCCGTCCTGAAGGTCGCTGTTCGGGTTGGCGAAGTTGACCGTGTCAAAGACGTTGAAAAGATCAAAGCCGAGTTCGAAGCTCATGCTCTCGTTGATCCGTGTCGATTTGGCAATGCTGAGGTCGAGCCGTTTTTGCATCGGTCCGCGGAAAGTGTTGCGGCCAAGATCGCCCCATCCCCCCAAAGCCGATGTGAAGCAGCCGCTGTTGATGACATTCAAATTGGATCTCCCGTAATCCCCGATCGCTTCGTCCGCAGAGCAGACGATATTTGGACGGCCGAAACCTGCACGGTACAGGCCGCCGGCGCCCCGCGTTACGCTGGAATAGTGCGATGCACTGCCGATCTCCGGTTCGGATGCGAAGACTGTAAAGGGCGTCCCCGACTGCGCCTGGAAGAATCCTGAGATCGACCAGCCGTTGACGAGGCGGTTGTTTGAACCACCGGAAGGGATGTCCCAAACAAAGTTGGTACTGAAGCGATGAGTCCGGTCAAAATCCGAAAGGCCGCGATTATTGCGAATGTCATTCGCGTTGCCCTGTGCGATGAAGCCGGTATTCGGAACATCGGGCTTGCCGCCGCCCGCCGTGCTTCCCGGATCGACCGACATGACATCGATGGATTTCGAGAAGGTATAGGCCGCGTTTAACTGCAGCCCTCGGGAAAGCCGCCGCGTCAGGTTGAACTGGGCGGCGTGATAATCCGACGTGCCTTTTGATTCGAGCAGGATCGCCTCCGGAACGTTGAAGCCAAGGATCGGTACACGGGCCTCGAAGTTGATCACCTGGCCATTGGCGTTCGCGAGATTGAGATCGACCGAACCAGTGACCGGATTCAGGAAACCATAGGCAAGGCCGGTACCGCGTGCGCGGGCGGTTGATCCAGGGTTTAGCGGGCCGTTCGGTGCGCCAGCGGCGAGATACGCCTGATTGAATCTCTCATAGATGTGGTCCGGCGTGTTCGGATCGTTGAGGTCATAGCCTTGGTTTAGGGCCCGTGCCAGCAGCAGATTGCGGCCCGCGGTTCCGGTATAACGCGCCTCGAACATCAGTCCGTCCATTACCTCATACTGCATACCGACGTTCCATTGATGGACATAGGGCGTGCGGAGATCCCGGTCTATGGCACGGAACTCAAAGGTCTCGGCGATGTTGCCGCGTATGCAATTCGCTCCGGTCGCGACGTCACATCCGGCGCCCTGCGGCGTTCCGCGAGAATCGACGTATACCGGCGTGTTGTCGCGGATCTGATAAGTGCCGCCCGCGCCTGCGGACCGCACGATCCGGAACGGGAGCCATTCGCTCAGCGGGATATTGGTGGGGACGCCGGACCACGCACTCGCAAGCGGAACGTTGCCGCTCGGTACGGTGATCTCTACCTCGCGAAGGAAGGGATAATTCGAAAAGATCGTGTTTATGAACGCCGCCGAGGGGCGATCGTAGAAGAGGCCGTAACCCCCGCGAATGACTATTTTGTCATTCACAGCGTAAGCGAGTCCGACGCGGGGCGCGAAGTTGTTAAGGTCCTGCCCGCGAAGCGTGTGCTTGTTGCCGGCGATCTGGGTTGCTGCAACGGCGCCGTCAACCACCGAAAGGCCTGTGGACGAAACATTGCTCGGGACGAGAAAGCCGGGTGACGGATTATCGCACAGTGCGTTTGAGCCGCCCGATCGCGTAAAGCAGGACTGGTAAGGCTCAAGGTCAAAATTGCCGATAAAGCCGTTCTTTTCCGTCGGCCACATAAATAGTTCGTAGCGAAGGCCGGCGTTTATAGTGAGCTTGCGATTCACCTTCCAATCATCGGTCAGGTAAAAGCCGACGTCGCGGAATCGGAACTCCTTCGCGGTGATACCGTATTGCGTGTCTGCCTCGGTGGCGTTGCCGGTAAGCAGCTGGGTAAAGGAGTCGAACTTCTCGAATTCGGTTGCCTGCTCCTCCGGGAGATCGCTGTCGTACGCGTGGCTCTTGTATTCGGCGCCGAACTTGAAATTGTGGCTCTTGAAGATCCAGTTGACGTTATCGGCGATGCTGTATGTCACCTGCTTCCGACGGTTGAACGAGTCGTTCGGCCCGCCGAACGAAAAGTTCGAGAGATTGTTGCGGCCGATGTAGTGGCCCAGGCGCCGCGTTGCGATCGAATCGTCAAAGGTCGAAGCGGGATTGTATACGCCAATCGCCTCGTTTGTGAACTCGTCCGTAAGGAACGGGTCGTCGAGGCGTCGAGTGTTGTTGAGATAGAAGTAACCGAAACGGACCTCGTTGATCCAGTTCGGCGTGAAGATGTGAGTGTTTGCGACCGACAGCGTCCGGTTGCGGTCGTCGCGGCGAAGCGTGAACGGCGACGCAAGGCTGCCGGGATCTGGGAAAGAATCAAACCCCGGGAAATCCGAGAAAAAGAATGTACCGCTGAGGGCGTTCTTGTCGGTGAGCTGGCCGTCGAGGCGTGTCGTGAACTGATTTTGACGGAAGCGTGATGGCTCGACGGAGATGACCTCCACGAGCGGATTGTTCCGCTGCAGCGTACGGGTCGTGACGCCGGGGTACAGGCCGTATTGGTAGTTGCCCGTTCCCGTCTGATCCACGATGCCGAGCTGGCGAAAATTCGTGATCGAGGGAAGAACAAAGTTGCCGGTAACCGGATTCCGGAGATTAAAGATGTTCACTGCGATGGGGCTAATGTCCCCTGCCGTCAGACAGTTGGCACCTGCGCAGCCGTTGAATTGATTGAATGCCGCGGCGATAGCGGCCGCCGATCGGTCGTCGCCGAGCACCGAGAGAGCCAGCGGGAGTACGGTGCGTGTCCGTGCCGTCGGTACTAAGCCAGTGTTGGCATCCGTGAACTGATATCCGCCAAAGAAGAAGAACTTGTCCCTGATGATCGGGCCGCCGATAGTGAAGCCGGTCTCGGTTCGGTCCGCACGCGGCTTTTCATTACCGCTCTCTTTCAGGAAGAACTCGTTCGAGTTAAACGCCTTATTCTGCAGATAGTAGTAGGCGGTGCCGGTGAATTGATTGCCGCCCGATTTGGTAACGAGCTGGAAGTTGCCGCCGCCGCTCCGCCCCGTGGAGGCGTCGTAGAGCGAGGTCTGGAGCTTTACCTCCTGTAGCGTTTCCGGTGCGGGCGAGATGTTGTCGGTCAACGCCCCCTCATTGCTGGTGATGTTCGTTGCGTCGACGCCATTGAAAAAGAGGCTCGTCGATGTCGTGCGGGTTCCGTTTACGCTCGGCGAGACATTGCCGTTACCGTTAACGCCGACGGGGGAAAGCTCTGACGAAACGCCCGACTCGATCCCGAGCAGGCCGGTAAAACTGCGAACGGAGGTGGGAGTGCGAGTCAATTGATCGCCCGTGATCTGGCGCGTAACGGCGGCCGATTCGGCCTGGACGAGGGGCTGATCGCTAGTGACGTCGACAAAGACGTCCGTTGTGCCGATCGCGAGCGTGACGTCGACCGTTCTCGTGACAGAGGCCTCGACCTCATTGCTGCGATCGACCGAGTTCTGGAAGCCGTCTTTTTCGTACGTGATGCTGTATGAGCCGACCGGGAGCTGCGCAATAGTCCAGCGGCCCTCGGAGTTGGTTACAGCAGTGCGGGTGAAATTCGTCGCGAGATTGGAAACGGTGACTGTGGCTCCTTGGATGACGGCGCCGTTCGGGTCGCGGACGGTGCCGGACAGTCCGCCGGTCGACTGTGCACTCGCAATGAGCGCTGCGGCGGCCATAAAAGCGATGCACATAAGGCACGCGGTTAGTTTGGATCTCATATTCTCTCCTGGATGCTGATACTTCATAAAATGCGGTAACGGCCCTTACGGATGGCGGGCCGAGGAACAAAATGGATCTCTTAGGGTAAGCAAACAGGAGGATATGCCCGCCGGGTTACGGCGGAGTGAAACGAGCTTTAAATAAATGTTAATTGTGGGAGGCGGTTGGAACTATTTGATAAGGCTTTGGGCCGCGGCCTCGCCGGTCTCGATCGCGCCTTCCATAAAGCCCTGCCAATCGGCGATGTGTTCGCCCGCGAACAGCACCTTTTGATGCGGTCGCGCGAGAATGGGGCGGATGCCGAACCACTGTCCGGGGCGATAGAGGGCGTAAGCGCCTTCGGTAAACTCGTCGCGCTGCCAGGCATAGGAGGCGATGCCGCGGGCGAGCTTTGGTGCCTCGGCATTGAAATCAGTCAGGTCGCGCGTGATCAACGCCATGCGGCGGGCATCATCCTGCGACGCCAGCACATCGGCCTTTTCGCCGATCGCGTACGCGGTCAAAATTCCTTGACGGCCCGGTTGATTCTGCGTCGAGTGGAAATAATAGTGCGACGTGGTGTCTGACACCATCGAAAAATTGTCATCCTTCCAAAAGCGGTTGTCGTAGAGGACGGAATTTTTGATAATCCGCGAGTAAGTGAGTTTCTCCGCTGCTTCAGCCTGTTCTCTCGACAAAGGCGGGTCGAACTTGATCTTGCGGAGCGATGCGATGGGTGCAGTGCAGATGCAGGCGTCGGCCGCAAATGATTCGCCACCGACACGGACTGTCACCGTTCCCCCTCGCTGATTAACCTCAGAAACTTTCATCCCTGTGCGGATGTTCTCGGTACCGATGCGCTTGACGAACTCATTGACCAGCCCCGAATTGCCACCGGTCATTTTGTAGTCCATCTCATTTTTGGGGCTCGACTCCGCGTACTCGGCAAGCGCCGCAAAGGCGGAGACGTGACGGATCGATTCACCGAAATCCGTGCTGTCGGCAAGGTCTCGCAGTATCAGGTCGTCGCGAGTGAAGCCGTTGTCCGAGAGATGCGTCCACCAATCGACCTTGTCCAAGGCAGCTTGTCCGGCCTCACTCAGCTCTTCGTAGCCCTCGACCATCTTCTCAAAAGCACTGCGTGCCTGCGGTGAGAAGTTCCACGCCCCCGGCCGCGACACCTTGCCG
>DATHVL010000357.1:0-4386 GCA_035461325.1 Pyrinomonadaceae bacterium | reverse complement strand
GGTGATGCTGCTGCTCTTTATGATCGGGCTCGAGTTTTCGATAAGAAAGCTGGTCGAGATGAAGCATTTGGTACTGATCGGCGGCGGGCTTCAGGTCATTCTGACGGTTGCGGCGACCGCAGGGATCGCGATGCTTTTGGGACGGGGGCCCAGCCAGGCGATATTTTTTGGATTCCTGATCGCGCTTTCAAGTACGGCAATAGTACTCAAGACCTATGTCGAGCGTAACGAGGTCGATTCCCCGCACGGGCGAGTGGCCATCGCAATGCTGCTGTTCCAGGATATCTGCGTCGTGCTTATGCTTTTGCTCTTGCCGACGCTTGCGGGCTCGGATCTCGAGTCCTTTACCGCGATCGTTTTCGGATTGGGGAAGTCGTTCGCCGCTCTTGCGGTGATCGTCCTCGTCGCATGGCTGGCTATCCCACTATTTCTAAAACAGGTGGTCAAGATGCGAAGCCCGGAGGTGTTCCTGCTTACGATCGTGCTTCTTGCATTAGGCCTTTCCTGGGTGACGCTGCAGTTCGGGATGTCTTTGGCACTGGGTGCATTTATTGCGGGAGTGGTGCTTGCGGACACCGACTTTAGCCATGAGGCGGCAGCGGATATTCTTCCGTTCCGAGACGTTTTCAACAGCTTGTTTTTTGTGTCGATCGGGATGCTGATGTCGCTTAGCGTTTTGATGGCCAACTTCGGTTCCGTATTACTGCTAGTTGTGGGGCTCATCGCGGGAAAAGCATTCCTCGTATGGATGATCGTCAGGATCCTCGGCTATCCGCAGCGGATCTCCGCGATGGCGGCGTTGGGGCTGGCACAGATCGGCGAATTCTCATTCGTGTTGTTGAAAGCGGGCCGCGGTATCGACCTCGTCACGGACGGCGACTACCAGACGTTCCTCGCGGCAGCGATAATTTCGATGATCGCAACGCCGTTCCTGATCGCGTACTCGCCGCAAGTAAGCAGTTTTGTACAGCGATTGTTAAAAGACGGGCCTCGGATCGACGTCGATAATGCCGAGGATGATATTCATCATACGCTTACAGGTGAGCTGCAGCAGCACGTGATCATTGTCGGCTACGGACTCAACGGGCGAAATCTTGCCCGCGTTCTACGGACGGTCGGCGTACCTTATATCATCCTGGAGCTAAACGCCGATGTGGTGAGGCGGGCAAAGGACAAGGGTGAACGCATTGATTTTGGCGATGCGACCCGCCGAGAGGTGCTGAGACACGTAGGTATCGAGAAAGCGCTTGGACTGGTTTTGGCGATGTCGGATCCTCATGCTGCCCGGTTAACGGTAAAGCACGGCCGGCGGATGAACCCTAATCTGCACATCATCGTACGCACACGCTATGTTTCGGAGATCACCGAGCTTTTTGATCTGGGGGCGAATGAGGTCATACCTGAAGAATTTGAAACCAGTATCGAGATCTTTACTCGAGTGTTAACTCGATACGGATTTGCTCGCAACGTGATCGAGAGCCAGGTGGAACGGGTACGTAACCAGGGCTATGAAGTGCTGCGTGTTCCGACACCGCCGACAGATCATTTGGCAGAGGTGAATATAGCGCTCGACGCGGCGAGCACCGAAACGGTCGGGATCACACCCGGATCACCGGTGGTTGGCAAATCTCTTGGGGAGCTAAAGCTTCGTGAGCAAACGGGAGCAACCGTTATCGCAGTTCTTCACGACGGCGGGACAAAGATCAGCCCCGGGGCCAATTACCGATTATGTATGAATGACAAGGTGGTGGTGCTCGGTGACCGCGAGCAGATAGATAAGGCGATAAAGCTGATATCGCCGACCGCGCAAGCGGGGGACAGTATTGCCAAGGGATTCAATCCTTAAGGGCAGCGGCAAAAACATGCGGACAAAGTCGTCATTTTCCGGCGTTTCGAAAAACTATATGAAGAACTTGATAACTCTAGCACTTGTTATATTAGGGGCCGGCACTATCAGTGCCCAAACCGCTGAGTTTCGATGGGAAGACGGCCTCTGTGAGTACACCGCGACATACGATCCAAAGCGCGTGACGCGACGGACAATAGAGGACACGCTGCAGCTGTATCAATCGGTAGGTTCGATTCCTCTCGAATATAGCGCGACGGTTTGGAAATACGAGGATATCGATGGACTGGACCCCGCGGCCCTCGATCGCGAATATCAGGAGAAGCGGAAGAACATCGCAGATCTGCAGCTGGCGGGTCCGTATTGGGAGGACCTGCGCAAGAAAAAGCTGAAGGAGTTGGACCAGTATTACCGGCTTTCAGATGCGACGATCCGCGGTTATAGGGAACCGAGTGCTCTCGGGAAATACGAGGGAGCGGACGAATGCAAGACCCGATTCGCCGAAGGGATCATCGTCGGCGGCGACGGTTTGGCCAAGACCTGGGAAGCGGTGAACATCGCGTCGCGCGCAAAGAATTCGGATCCGGCGCGGCTGAAGCGGATATTTGACGAGCAGAATGCATCACCGGACCGGCTGAAATTTGCTTTGGTCGAAACGATGTCTTTCGGCTGGTGGAATTGTGTTAACGACACGATCGACCACGTGGGACACGACGAACATGAAGAAATGGACCGGGAATTCCGGAAGCTGTTTATTCGTGTAAAAGAGATCTGCGACGAGCCCTGATACTAGGGTCTACGGTGAGTCTGTGCCGTTCGATGCGAGCGATCGCTGGCGTTCGAAATGTTCCAGGATCAACCTCGCCGCGCGCGGCCCAACGAGCGGCGATAGCTCCTCGATTGAGGAGGCAGCAACGCGTTCGATCGAGCCGAAGTTTTTGAGCAGCTTGAGTTTACGTTTTTCACCGACTCCCGGAATGGCGGTCAGTTCGGAGGTAAAATCGCGCTTCTCACGACGTTTGCGGTGGAACTCGACCGCGGTCTTGTGAGTCTCCTCCCGGATCTGCAGGATGAGTCGAAATGCGAGGGAGTTTCGGTCAAACGGGATCGGCCGGTCCTCGCGGCCGAAGACGAGCAGGTGCGAGATCTCCGTGTGTTTACGAGGCGGCTTTACTAAGCCGACTATCATTATCTGCTCGAGGTCCAGCGACTGCATTGCCGCAGCGGCGGCGGAGATCTGCCCCTTGCCGCCGTCGATGAATATGACCTGAGGCAGGGGTTTGTGTTCCTCAAGCGCACGGCGATAACGTCGATACACGGCCTCGTTCATCGAGGCAAAATCGTTGGAACCCTCGACCGAACGGATAATGAACCGGCGATATTCTGCACGCGCAGGCTTGCCGTTCTCAAAAACAACGATACCGGCGACGTTCTCGGCACCGGAAATATTTGAAATATCGAACGACTCAATGCGTTCCGGGAAGTAGGAAAGCTCGAGGATCTCCTGAAGCTCGCCGAGTACCTTTTGTGCATCGGGCTTGAGCACTCGGAATCGCTGCTCGAACGCGACACGGGCGTTATTTTCGACAAGTGCGACAAGCTCCTTCTTGGGTCCGCGTTTGGGATCAAAGATGCGGACCCGGCGGCCTTTACGCTCAGAGAGAAGTTGTTCGAGCACCTCGCGATCTTCAAAATCCCGCGGAACGTGGATCTCCATCGGGACGAAGTCCGTCGAGTAGTACTGAACGAGCACCTCGCCGAGGAACTCTGACGCGTTGAAGGAATCGTCCTCGGGCAGGTCCTCCCAAAAGAACTCGCGGCGGCCGACGATGCGTCCCTCGCGCATGGTGAAAAGCTGTAGGGCGAGGCGTTGACGTTCCCGGTAATAGCCGAAGATATCGATGTCGCGTTCGGCGATGATCGCCATCTTTTGCTGGTCGCCGAGTTGCAGCACGGTGCGGTGGAGGTCGCGGAATTTTGCCGCTAATTCGAATTTGTTCTCTCCCGCGTATTTCCACATCCGCCGCTCTAGGTCGGCGGCGAGTTCCTTGTTGCGGCCTTCCAGCAATGCGCGAACGTCGCGAGCTGCCTCCACATACTCGTCCTGTGTACATAGGCCTTTCACGCACGGGCCGAGACAGCGTTTTAGGTGATATTCAAGGCACGGGCGGGGCAGTTTGCCGTCGATCTCGATGTCGCAGGTGCGCAGCTGAAACGTTCGGTTGATCAGGTTAAGCGTCTTGCGTGCAAGATTTACCGGAAGGAACGGGCCGTAATAATGCCCACCGTCTCGGACGACCTTGCGGGTGAGCACGACCTTTGGAAACGGTTCGTTCGTGAGCTTCAGATGCGGGTACTGCTTGTCATCCTTGAGCATCACGTTGAAACGCGGCTTGTGCTTTTTGATCAGGTTCGATTCCAGAACTAGAGCCTCGACCTCGTTGTCTACGACCATGTATTCGAAGTCGGCGATCAGCGTTTTGAGCTGGCGGGTCTTGAGGTCGACGTTTCGGGACGCTTGAAAATAGGATCGGACGCGG
>DATHVL010000356.1:0-3542 GCA_035461325.1 Pyrinomonadaceae bacterium | reverse complement strand
TCAAAGATCTTAGAACCGGAGCACCGTCGCTCCCCATGTAACGCCGCCGCCGAATGCGGTTAGCAGAACGAGGCTTCCCTCTTTTATCTTGCCGGATTCGATGCATTCGTCCATCGCGATCGGTATCGATGCGGACGAGGTATTCCCGTGCTCGGCAATGTTGGTGTACACCTTCTCTTCCGGCACGCCCAGTCGAGACGCGACCGCATCCGTGATTCGCTGGTTTGCCTGATGCGGTATCACAATATCGACATCATCAACTGTGTAACCTGCCTTGGTCAGCATTTCAGCCGAGATGTCCGCCATCGATCGGACCGCGACTTTGAACAGCTCGTTGCCCTTCATCTTGAAAAAGTGCAGCCCCTGGTCGAGTGTTTCGTGCGACGTGCCGAGTTTTGTGCCGCCCCCGGGAGCGTAGAGTTGCTCCTCATACCGGCCGTCGGACCTGATCTTCGTCGCAAGGATGCCCTTCCCTTCGGGAACCGGCCCTAGCACAGCCGCACCGGCACCGTCGCCGAATATCACGCAGGTCCCGCGGTCTGTGTAGTCAACATATTTAGTAAGGACCTCAGCACCAATCACCAGAGCGTACTTGATCTGCCCGGTCTTGATCATCGACTCGACCATCGTGATGCCGTACAGAAATCCGGAGCACGCGGCAAATACATCCATCCCTGCGGCGTTGGTCGCGCCAAGCTGAGCCTGGATCAAAGCCCCCGTGGACGGGAGTATCTGATCAGGCGTCGTCGTGGCGCAAACGATGATGTCGATGTCTGTCGGTTGAAGTCCCGCTCGTTCGAGCGCGATCTTTGCGGCAGCGGTTCCGAACTGCGAAGTATATTCGTTCTCGGCCGCCTTGTGACGCTGTTTGATCCCGGTCCGGCTTGTGATCCATTCATCAGATGTATCCACGATCTTTTCCAGATCGGCATTCGTTAAAATGCCCTCCGGGTAAGCGTGTCCCATCCCGAGAATTCCCGCGTTCACCTGTGTCATTGGCTAGATTTAGAACCTAAATATTTGAAAATAAGGATCTAGTCGGAATCCTTTACATCAATGATCTGGCGGCCTTTGTACATACCGGTCTTGGGGTCGATGCGGTGCGGAAGCTTAGCTTCGCCCGTTTCTTTGTCCACCACATACTGCGGCGGATTCAGTGCATCATGGGCCCTGCGTTGACGGGTACGTGACTTGGAATGTCGTCGTTTCGGATTTGGCATAATTTACCTCTATTAATATTGCAGCCGCGTCGAGGCGGCATAAAAGTTCGAATATTTATTTCGCGAGTCCCTTTAAGGCAGCCCATCGGGGGTCGATGTCGTCATCGCCGCACTTGCATTCGCCTTCGTTCAGGTTGGCCCCGCACCGCTCGCATAATCCCTTGCAATCCTCGCTGCAGAGCGTCTGAGCCGGCAGCCCGAGCAGGACCTGCTCGCGTACGATCGCGGCAAGGTCAAGACTGTCACCCTCGAGAACATCCACTTTCAGGTCTTCACCTGAGATCTCGGAATCCGACTCTTCCCCGAAGTCGTCCGCGGAAACATAAACGGCCTCAAACGGGATGCTCAACTGCTGATCGACCGATTCAAGGCAGCGTGTGCAATCGATCGCGGCCTTGCCTGAGATCTCGCCATTCACCTCGATTCGCCCGGCTTGTTTCTCAACCTGGCCCGCGACCCGTAGTCCGTCCTTAAACTCCACGCCGGGGATCTCGCCGTCGAATTCAGAAGCAGGAATCTCTGCATCGAACTCGATAGGATCACGGTCTAATTTATTCAGGTCGAGCTTCATCCGGCGTCAGGGCGTACTAAGCCCGCAATTACCCCGAAAGGCAAATTTCTAATTATAACGGCTGGTGGGGGAGTGTCAATCTCACGCGGCCCCGACAGGCACGTTCTGGTGCCCCGAACCGACGGCCTCGGAAACAGAGGCAAATCCGCGTGCACGCAAGATCTCCGCTAGGCTGCGAGTAAGCTCCGAAGCGAAATGCGGCCCCCCGTAAATAAAGCCGGTGTAGGCTTGAACAAGAGACGCCCCCGCAGCGATCTTATCGAACGCATCTTGCCCGGAAAATACCCCGCCGACGCCAATGATCGGGAGCCGGCCGCCCGTGTGAGTATACAGACGCGAAATTACCTCATTCGAACGCGCCGCAAGAGGTCTGCCGCTCAGTCCCCCTTCTCCGATCTCAGCAACATTAGGAGTTCGAAGCCCTTCACGCGAAACGGTCGTGTTCGTCGCGATAATTCCGGCGACATCGTGCCCGACGCAGGCATCAACTGCCGCCTCTATTTCTGCATCGCTCAGGTCCGGCGCGATCTTCACCAGAAGAGGCTTCCCGCCGAGTTGGCGATTAGCCGCCGAAAGCGCGCCGATGAGATCCGACAGGTGTTCCGCCTGCTGAAGTTCGCGCAGGCCCGGCGTATTCGGCGACGAAATATTAACGGCGATGTAGTCGGCGACCGGATGAATAATGCGCAGGCAATCGAGATAGTTCTGAACGGCCTCGTCATTCGGCACATCCTTGTTTTTCCCGATGTTTACGCCGATAACGCACTCGCGGCGTATTTTCCGGAGCCGATCTGCCACAGCCTCGGCACCCTCATTATTGAATCCGAGTCGGTTTATCAGCGCCCTGTCACGCGGCAGCCGAAACATCCTCGGCTTTTCATTTCCGGGCTGCGGCCGCAGCGTAACCGTTCCGACCTCTACGAATCCAAAGCCCAGGTCTGCGAGACGATCGGCGACCAATCCATTCTTATCAAACCCCGCCGCCATCCCGAGGGGATTCTCAAACTCCAAGCCAAAGACTTCCGAGCGCAGGATCGGATCTTCGAATCTCTGCCGACCGGCGACCCCCGCCTTCAGCATCCCCCTACCGATATCATGAGCGGTTTCGGCATCCAGGCGGAACATTAGCGGTCGGGCGATTCGTTCGTAGAGGAAGGACATAAGGGCTTGCGGTCTATATTAGTAGATTGCCCGAATTTACTTAAGCGACTAGATTGAACTTTACCCGGCTGTTTGCTACGATTTGCAACGAATGGGAGACAAGCTCGATCTTACTGAAAAAACGCGAATAATGGATTCGGCCCGCATGACGCGGGCACTTTCGCGGCTGGCCTCCGAGATCGTCGAGGAGAACCAGGGCGCAGAGGATCTTTACATCGTGGGGATCCGGCGGCGCGGCGTCCCGCTTGCCGAAAGGATCGCGAAGAAGATCGAGGAGATCGAGGGCGAAGCGCCGCTGTTCGGCATTATCGATATCACGCTCTACCGCGATGATCTCTCAACCGTCGGCGCAAACCCGGTAGTCAACAGGACCGAGCTTGACGCGGATATTGAAGGTAAGGTCATCGTTCTGGTCGATGACGTGCTTTACACGGGCCGCACCATCAGGGCGGCGCTAGATCAGCTGATGGATTTCGGACGGCCGCGAAAGGTGCAGCTCGCAGTGCTGATCGACCGCGGCCACGAACACAGAGAGCTCCCGATTCAAGCCGACTTCGTTGGAAAGACGGTACCGACGAAACAGTCCGAGA
>DATHVL010000355.1:0-2931 GCA_035461325.1 Pyrinomonadaceae bacterium | reverse complement strand
AAAGGACCTTGAAGAAAAATGAAAGAGGCGCGGGTGACCCCACGCCTCTCGCTCAAACCATCTAGTGCGTTTTAGACGCCCGGGATGCGGAGCTGCTGCCCCGGATGGATAAGGTCGGGATCGCTGATCTGATCCTTGTTTGCCTCGAAGATCTGCTGCCAGGTCATACCGTATTTGGCGGCGATCTTGCTCAGGTTATCGCCTGATTCGACGGTGTAGGTGTGCTCACCGCCGCCCGCGGCCGCTTCGGCCCCGACACTAACGTTGAGCATCAGGTCGCCAGCTTTATAGTCGGGATCGATGCGATTATATTCGTCCCAGAGCTGCTGCTTGGCCTCTTCGCTCGGGGCCGTTCCGGTTATGTGCAGTACGCCGTTGGCCTCGCTTAGGTCATAGGTCGTGCCGTTCTGACGGGCGAGCTCGAGGATCGTTTGATATTTCTCTTGAAGTGACATTATTTACTACCTCCTTGATTAGTTTCCTCGGGTGATCTGGTTGGTAAAGCCCGCTGCTCCGGATTCCTGAACGACTTGTACGCACTCTGCGTATTTCGCGCTCGGAACAGTTCCGGAAACGGTGACGCGGCCGCCCGCTGTCGTGACGGTAAGTCCCGTACACCCTTTTTGTTTCAAATTCTCCTCAACCTTGCCCTGAAGAGCGGGGTCAGCCGGCGGCGGTGTCGGGGTGGCAAGCGGCTTGGTGGTCACATTGTTTGTAACCGAGGTGATGCCCTCTACCGAGCGTGCCGACGTCTCCGCCCGATTTCGAACCGTTACATCGTCTACCTGCCCTGTCAGCGTGGCGACGCCGTCGTTAACGGCGACGGTCACGCCCATGATCCCGTCAGTGGTCAATTTTTGCTGAACTGCGGTTTGCAGATCAGAATCGCTTTTGCCGCAGGCAGCCGCAAAAACGACCGTCGCGATGGTAAGAAGTGTGATCAGCTTGATCTTCATAATTTCCTCCCTGGGTCAATCAGTTTCTACCTATCAGGTTGTTGATCCCGTCCATCGATCAAATACTGCCGGCCGGTGACGGGGCGAATTAATAACACGTGGGCCGAATTGCAATTTGAGCAATTATAGCTCATTCAAACAAGAACTTCCTCAATTATGTGCTGAGCGACGTCGTACGAGGTCTGATCGGGCCTGACGATGTAGTGCCAATCAGCGAGGCAATAAACCGCTTGGCGGCTATCGAAGAGCTGCAGTGCAGCCGCTCGATTGTTTGCGAGCGGGCGTTCCTTACGTGAGCGGCGAATGTTTGTCCAGCAATGCTCAAACGTGGACTCAAGCCAAATGCTGGTAAAGCCGTACTGCTTTATAAGGTCGCGGTTTTCTGCAACCGTCCAGGTGCCGCCGCCCAGTGAAAGAATCGCGGTGCCATTGAGCTGGAGGACGCGGTGTAGATTTTCGCTTTCGATGCGGCGGTAAGCCTCTTCGCCGTCGGTTCGGAGGATGGAGGCGATCTTGCGGCCCGAGTTTTTTTCGATAAATGTGTCGAGGTCGACGCGGCGGAGGCCGGTGAGGTTTGACAGGTGACGGGCAACGCTGGATTTACCAACGCCCATAAAGCCGGTGAGAGCGATTCGAACAGGTTTTTTCATCCGGTAACGCCTTCACCGTGCCACAGGCGATGCGGAATTGTCAAAATCGGCGCCGGCGCCGGCAGGCGATTTAACGACCTCGAACTCGAAGCGAAGTTCCTTTCCCCGCATCAGATAACTGAGGTATTGCTCCCAGAATTTGCGGAAGAAACGCATTGAAGGGGCAGACTGATCCAGGTTGACGAGGAACTCTACGCCGAGAGCTTTCCACAAACCTGCGAGCGAAACATAGGTGGAGATCGGTTTGAGTTGAACGTCGGTGTAGAAATCGAAAACCTGTCGGCCCGGCTGAAAGGTATTGAACGTGTAGCTGTTGATATGGTTGCGATGGGTGGGGTCGTTGGCCCAGTCAGCGTTTGTGTAATGCGGGGCGGCGATGCGGATGCGGCCGCCGGGCTTTGCGACGCGGTGAAGCTCGGCGATGAACGACATAACGTCGGGTACGTGCTCGACGACGTGGCTGGCGATGATGAGGTCGAATTCGTTATCGGGAAACGGATAGGGGATGTCGCCGAGATCGTGGATGACGTCGGCGGCGGTTCGGGGGTTGTTGTCGAGGCCGATCGCCCCTTCGTATTTATTGGCGCCGCAGCCGACGTCGAGGATCTTCATTCGGTCAGTTTCAATGGCGGTGGGTGCTGTGTCAAGGATGGTCATGGTGTGGTTGTTAGCACCCGAGCAGGTGTTTTCAATTTTCGCTCGCTCAGATAGAAGTGCCAGAGCAGCCGGGCAGCGGTTGAGCGGTGCGGCTGCCAGCGTACGGCGACGGCGAGGAATTCGTCCGATGTCGGTTTTGGCTCGCCGGATACGCGGTGCCAGGCGGAGTGCAGAGCGATGTCGCCCTTTGGCATCACGTCGGGGCGGAGCAGCGCCATTAATAAATAGATATCGCTGGTCCATTCGCCGATGCCTTTGAGTTTGACCAGCTCGGCCTTTGCCTCTGGGTCGGGAAGCCGGGCGAGGCCGGGGAGGTCGATACGTTCCTCCAGGATCGCCTCGGCAAGGTGGCGTCCGTAGGCTGCTTTTTGCCGGCTGAAGCCGATGGCTTTGAGTTGGGCGTCATCGAGCGTTAGCAGGCGGTCGGGACTGACGGATCCCAATTCACGCTCGAGTTTGTCGAAGCAGGCCTTTGCGGACGCGAGCGAAACTTGCTGTTCGAGAATGATATTCAGGAGCGTTGCAAAGCCCGGGGGGCGGTCCCATAGAGGGGGAGTGCCGTATTGCTGCAGTATCGACGCGAACGCGGGTTCGGCGGCCAGGCTGCGACATGCGGCGGTAAGTGACCGTGTATTCAGTTGTTTAGGAGCAGTCGGCATCGGTGATCC
>DATHVL010000354.1:0-7951 GCA_035461325.1 Pyrinomonadaceae bacterium | reverse complement strand
GCTCCAGCTCCTCAAAGGTAAGCAGCGTCTCGCGTTTTGCCCACGCCGGTTCCCCGTGCGGCAGGCAATAAAAACAGCGAAAGTTGCACCTGTCCGTCAGCGAGATCCGCAGGTCTCTTATCGTTCGATTGTGAGCGTCTTTTAACAACACTAACCCTAATTACTATTCTTAAAATATTGCCGTTCGCATTAGCGAACGGTTACCCGGCCCCTAACACATCGAGGCTTCAGCCCCTTGCCGCTATTGCTTCACCGCGTTCCGCATCCTCTCGATATCCGCCAATATCGTTTCCTTGTGCTGCCCGTCGGTCTTCGCAACAAGGGCCGCAAGTTCGTCGAGCGTCTTATTCATCTCCGCCTTTTCGTCTGATTCCGTTGGCCACATGCCCGCATTCTCACCCTCCGGCTCCAGATCGGAAACGAGGCCCGAAATACTCTCGAGCGCTGCGTCGCGGTGCTTTCCGTTGGGAAACATCTCAAGATATCTTCCGCTCGTCCTCAGGGCCCATTCCATCGCGCAAGGTATGTAACCTTCACACTCTCCCGGCAGCGGGTTCTCTGCGGCCGTCCACGCGATCTCGTCGGCTATCGGCAGGTCTTTGTATCGCTCGGCGAGATCCCAAAATTTTTCGGACCGGACGATCCACTGTCCCGCCGGCTCGTTATAAACGACCTCATCCTCGTGCTTCTTTATAAGCGATGCATGAGGTTCCTTTTTATCCCCGTCAAACGGTATCTCGCCCAACGACGTTCGAAGATCAGTAAGCCTCTTGAATTCCGTCTCGGCCTGCTTTTGCCGGTCCTGCCCGTTGGCTTGGACATTTGTATTTTGAACCACCTGAACACTTGAATTTCGATTCGGCTGAGCATTGGCATTCTCATGGGCGGTAGCGCACCCGACAGATGAAACCATGAACAAGAATGCCGGTACCAGTGCCGCTAAAGATGGGACTGCTATTTTCATTTCCTCGCCTCCTTCAGGTGCGTCGCGTTCCTCTTCAATCCGCCCAACTTCGCCCTCTTGATCGCAGATCGCCTAAATCGCTCGACATATTCTTCGCGCGATAACGACAGTATCTCATCTGACGTTATGCTTGTCGCCCCTTGGCGTGGTTCGAACCGCACCTCCGCCGTCGGCCTCTCGAACCGATTCCACGGGCAAACATCCTGACAGATATCGCAGCCGTAAAGCCATCCCTCCAGATTTTCCGCGATGACGGGCGGCAGTTCCTCCGCCCTCAGTTCGATCGTTCCGTACGATATGCACCGCCGCGAATCGACCACATATGGTGCCGTTATCGCCTGCGTGGGGCATGCCTCAAGGCACGCGGTGCATGTCCCGCAATGGTCCGCGATCGGCTCGTCATAATTGTCGAATTCGAGGTTGAGCAAGATCTCGCCGAGAAACACCCACGAGCCCGCCTCTTTTGTTATCACATTCGAATGCTTACCCAACCATCCGATACCCGCACGGACCGCCCACGCCTTGTCCATCACCGGCGCCGTATCGACACACGCCCTTCCTCGAGCTTCCGGCTCTTCGTCACAGATGCGGTCCAGGAGTTCGCGAAGCCTCTCACGCATTACGTCGTGATAGTCGTCCCCCCACGCATAGCGCGAGATCTTTCCCTCGGTGCCCTCATGCTCATGCGGTGTAAAGTAGTTCAACGCAACTGCCACCACCGATCGAGCTCCCGGAAACACTTCGCGCGGGTCCGCCCTCATCGCCGGATTCCGCTCCATCCACGCCATCTCGCCGTGATAACCGAGGTGGAGCCATTCAACCAACCGTGAACCTTCTTCCATTAGAGCTCGTGCCGGCACCACGCCGGCCATGTCAAACCCCGACTCAGCGGCAAGCTCCTTTATTCGCTCTCGGTTTAGGTGCATCGCTCTCATCTTATCAGCACCGCCGCTGCCGTTCTAAAAGCGCAAAAAAACCGGACGGTCTTGGGAACCGCCCGGCAATTAACGGAGAAAGTGATCTGACTCTAGTAGTTAAACTTAAATCCGAACTGGAACTGCCGCGGATCGAACGCTGACGTTGATTCGCTAAGATAACGTCCGCCCCGGCGTTGGCCATGGGCGTTGACCACCTGATAGAAGGGGTTCGCCGCTGCCTCGTTAAAGCGGTTGAACAGATTGAAGCCCTCTGCGATCAGGTCAAGGCTCATTCGTTCGCCGAACCTTATCTTTTTGGTCACACGCAGATCCACCGAAAAGTAGTTCCGCGTGATGCCCATGTTGCGGCCGAGATTTCCGTTGGCGGGGAAGACGCCCTGCAAACAGCCTACGTCCACACCCGTCTGGCAAAGCGTTCCGTCCGGCAGTACCGTCGGACGCTCGTTCGTGCTCTGGAAGTCACCGTTCGCGTCGCCCACTGCAAGGATGTTGAACGGCCGCCCGGAACCGAACTCGACGATCGGAGCGAATTGGAATCCGTGAGCGAACCTCTGAAATCCGCTTCCGCTCCTCCAGCTGTCGGGAACACCAAAAATACCGCTGAAAACGAACCGGTGACGCTGATCAAATAGCGAATCGGAACGCTCAGCACGGAAGTTCGTGTTGTCCTGCGGTTTCAAGAGCGTCTGCAGATCCGACGAATCGTCGATCGAGTGCGACCAAGTGTAGGTCGCAAAGAACTGCATGTTGTTCGAGAACCTCTTTTTGAGTTCGAGGTTCAAAGCATTGTAGGACGAGTTGCCGTCCGACATCTGGGCGTTCACGTCCGCATACGGGTTGATCGGCCCCGCCGTGGCCAAGGAGCCCGCGAGTTGGCTGTCGAACAAGGCCTTTGACACCAGCCCGCCCGAGGCAGAAGCGATAAAGAAGTAATTCGGCCCGAGGGTGCGAAAATAATTCGCCATGATCGGGCTCACCACCTTGCTGTTCAGATCAGGCAGGCCGTTTACGACCGGAGCCGCTATCATCCCGGGGATAATGATCGCGAACGTCCGGCCCACGGGGTTGCCAAAGCACCCATTAGGTGATTGCGGACACGCTACGATCGGTGTATATCCTGCGGGCACCGGGCCACCGGGCGACAGGATGGAGATGCCAAAAGCCGCCTGTGACAAAGAGGTAGGATTGAACCCGAAGAATCTGTTGAAGTTGCTGACCAAACGATCGGTTCGAACCGTATTCACATCCTGCGGATGGGCAAGATGCCGGCCGTTGACCGTGATATAGTTCGCCGAGATCGCCATGTCGCGGCCGATCATATGCTCGATGCCGAGATTTCCCTGGATAGCATACGGATACTCGAAATCTTTGCTTACGTGCAGAGTAAACGGGAGTATCGGCCCGAAACCAGTGAACGCCGAAGGGTCGAACCGCTGCTGCCCAAAAAGATAGCGAGCAGAAGGTGCAACACCCGGGGTCACCGTTGCACCGCACGCCGGAGCATACGAACCCTGTACGCCGCATACAGTACCGTGAAACACCTGGAACGCGTTGAAAAGCCCTGTCGGTGAAGGCCCGCCGATCGGAAGAAGCGTCGCCTGCTGCTGCTGCGAGCCATCGGCGATGTCCGAGTTAAAGGCAACCGCAAGCAGCGGGTGGTCATAGAACATTCCGATCGCCCCCCTCACTACGGTGTTCCCGTTGCCGAAGAGGTCCCATGCCGCACCCATCCTAGGTGCCCAGTTGTCTTTATCACGCGGGAAGCCCTGCGTCACGTTCAGTGCGTCCTGAGCCGTCTGGACATCTTGTGCCGACAGGGTGATGCCCGTAAGCGGATCTGTAAAGGGAACCGGATCGTACTCTTCCGTCAACTCGATGTCGTATCGCAGTCCGTAGTTCAGCGTAAAGTTCCTGAACATCCGCCACGAATCCTGAACAAAGAAGGCGATGGGCCGATTCTTCAAAGTACTGTTCGGGTCACCAAAGCCCTGAATAAAAACGCCGGGGAAGCCAAGCCCGTATGTCTGATTCGGTGTGAAAGCCGGGCCGGTGCATCCCGGGATCAAGGAACTGCATGCCTGCTGGCTAAAGTTAAAAAGGCCGGGGAAGTTAAGCTCAAAGCTCGCGATGCCGTCGATCCAGTTCATGTCACCGCCAAATTTTATGACGTGATTTCCCGTCGCCCACGTCACGTTGTCGCGGATCTGAAACCGCGTCTCGACACGATTAACCGGTGAGAAGGGGTTCGATCCGATAAAGCCGGTACCCGCGATCTGGTGAGCCACGCTCGGAACTTGCGAATCAAACGACGCCTTCCGGCGTCCGAAATTGAAATACGCGTCGTTGACCAGGTTGTTCGGTAAGACGCTTGCCAGCGACACTGCGACCGAAGTGTCTTTAAGATCCTGTATACCCGTCCGCGAGTAAGCGTTCTGACCCAGCGTCTGATTTTGCGATTCGTCCTGGATGCCATTGATCCTGCTTGGGTTATACCCGAAACGCATCGAGACGCGGTGATCATCATTTATCTGATGGTCAAGCCGTGCTGAGGTGAAGGTGGTCGATTCCGAGATGGGGAAGATCCGCCTTAGCTGGGCCAGCGGGCGAAACGCGATCAACTCGCCGTCCGCATTCCGCGTCAGCGGAACCGGCATGCCGGATAAAACAAAACGTCCGCCGACAACCTGCCCTTGCGGCACCCCGATACCGGGCAAAAAGTTGATAAGCGAACTCGCACCGTTAAGAGCCGTCTGTCCGCCGATCGATGCAAGATGCGCATAGGCGATCGCAATCGATGGGTTAGTCGTTAACGTCGCTTGAATGTACGCCGCTTGCGCTGGCGTTAGATTTGTAAAAGTTTGCGAGATGGGAAGGAAGGGAGCTCCGATGGTTACGCTCTCGGTCGCATTGCCGATGATATCAGCAGTGAAAAAGCCGGATTCCTGCCGCCGCCGCTGTTCGAACGATGTAAAGAAGAACATCCGGTCCTTTACTAGCGGCCCGCCGAAGGTGAAACCATACTGCACTCTTGTATACGGCGGCTTTTTGTTCGGGTCGCCGTCGATGATCGGCGCAAAAGCGTTACGAGCCTGAATGGATTTATGCCTGATAAATCCAAATACGTTGCCGCTGAAATCGTTCGTCCCGCCCTTGGTCACGATATTGACGATACCGCCCGTCGCCCGCCCAAATTCCGGCAAATACGAGTTCGTCGTAACCTGATATTCCTGAACCGCCTCCTGCGAAACCGTCGTCCTCGCGGCATTGATCGAGTTATCCGTAAAGTCCGCTCCATCGACCTGCACCAGCGTCGAACGTCCCCGCTGTCCGCCGATGTTCAGTCCCGATGTCGGAGCCGGCCCCACCGGCCGTCCGTTGTCGCGGCCCACAGTGGAGATGGTCAGCGCAAATCCCGTCGCGCTTCGTTCGTTGATCGGGAGATTTTCGATCCGAGCCTGGTCGATCGTCGTTGAGATCGTTGTCTTGTTCGTCTCGATAAGTTCGGCTTCTGCTCCCGTCACGGTCACCGTCACGTCCTGTGCGCCGATCTCCATTCCGACCCTCAGTTCCGCGCTCTGCCCGACCGTCAGCGTCACCGGCGAAACGACCGTTCGGGAGAACGTGCTTGCTTCCGCGATCACCTCGTAATTTCCGGGCGGCAGCGCAATAAATGTATATGAGCCGTCGCTGCCGCTGGTTGTTGACCGCGAGACGTTCGTGCCGAGATTTCGTGCGGTTACCGTTGCTCCGGGCACAGCCGCCCCATTCGGGTCGACCACGGTCCCGCGAAGGTCTGCCGCCGCTGATTGGGCCTGCGACATCGCAAAACCTGCCGCTGCCACTATGATAATTGCAAGGGTGGCCGTGGCCTTGAAGTATCGGAAAACTCGGTCAGAAACTGCTTTCATTTTGATGCTCCTTGAAATTGGATCGTCTTGGTCTAATTCCGCCAGCCTTCGGAAAGGGTCGAGGTACGTGAGGATCGAAAGGCCGCCGCGTTGTAATGTAATCTATGAAAACGTCGAGATCAGCTTTGAAACTTTTATCGCAAATTTAGGCGTAAATCAAGCATAATCACGCCTTTTTACCGATTCTACTAATAATCGTCGCCGCTCGTGGCTCATCGCGTCAGCCGGGCAAAGACGCGTCTGAAAGATCTGAACTGAAAAACGCTTGCGATCGCCGCCGAGGCAAGCCGCGGATTCATCGCCGCACGCCGAAGTGTCCCAGCCGCCAGCAGACGCCTTCCGAACGCGGCCCTGTGCTCTATTTCATAACGAGCCCGAAGATCACCGTCCGGATCCAGCAAACATTCCGCCAACAGCGCGGAACTCTGAAATGCCATCAGCATACCGCTGCCCGTAAACGGATCGATGAACGACGCCGCATCGCCGATCGAAATTAAGTTGCTAGCCTGCGGCGGCACTCGCTTCCCAAACCGCTCGACGGCCACCGTCAGCCAGCGTTCCTCGGCAACTACATCCCTTAGCACGTTGCTCGCTCGCGGGTTCGCCATGATCGCCTCCCGCATAATTTGTTCGCCCGACGCTCCGTGTTGCCGGGCCGTCCCTGTGTCGATCAAGAAACACAGATTCGCCCGGCCGTCTTCCACGTGACTGAGCCCGGCATACCCGCCGCGAAAGAGGTACATCTCGCATCTCCCCGGCGCCAGTTTAGTCCCCCTCAGATGCGTCTTGAATCCCAGATACGCAGCCGGTGACTTCTTTGTTTCGCCGGAGCCGTTTCGCCGCCCGATTAATTTAGACAAGACTGCTGATCGCCCGGTCGCATCGACGAAAAGATCCCCCTCGATCGTCCTCTGCACTCCGCCGTCGTTGACTTCGATCTTCCGGACCGCGCCATCCTCCACCCCTACCACCACCGCCTGTGCCTGCTCCATCACTTCCGCCCCGGCACTCCGGGCTGCCCCTAGCAATATCTTGTCCATCCTTGCCCGGCTCAGCCCCAACGCCTCGCCGCCCAGCCACTCGCATGGAATCGCCGCCTCCCGGCCCGAAATACTGAAAAATCGCGTCTCCGTAAGCCGTCTGGCTCCCGCCTCGGCGATCGCCTCCGCCACCCCAAACTCCTCAAAGTGCCGGCCGCACTCGGGCGAGATAAATTCACCGCAAAGTTTTTCGCGCGGAAATCTTTCCCGTTCAATGACCACCGCCTCCATTCCCGCCGACGCGCACCTGATCGCAAGGCTCGCCCCCGCCGGGCCGCCCCCAACAATTACTATTCGCCCCGCGCTGGTCTTGTTCCCCGTCACGCTCTTAAACTTAACGCTCCCTTTCGGTTATCATAACAGCAGGCAGCCAAATGGAGATCATCCCGTTATCCATCCCCACGCCGTTTTACGTCGGTGACGTGAATGTCTATCTGATTCGCGAAGACCCCGTCACGCTCATCGATGTCGGCCCAAAAACGCCCGAGGCTGAGGCTGCGCTCAAGTCTCGTCTCGCTGAGCACGGCATCTCTTTCTCAGATATCCGTCGCATCGTCATAACACACGCGCACGAAGACCATTGCGGCCTCGCTGCCCGCGTTCGCGATGACGCGAAAAACGCCGAGATCCTTGTTCACCCTTGGGAGACGGGCCACCTTTTCGGACGCCTCGCCGCCGACGCCAACCGCCAGCTCCTTGTCCGCGCCGGCGTCCCGCACAAGATCATCGAAGAAATGCGGGAACTTTATTCTGAGATATCGCTCCTGACGGACCCCCTGGGCAAAGATGAGTACCGCGAACTTACCGACGAGATGGAGATCGAGTTCGAATCCGGCTCTCTCCGAGTCCTCCACACGCCGGGGCACACGCCCGGTTCCTGCTCTTTTATTCGCGAAGCAAACCGCACCCTGATATGCGGCGATTGCGTTTTAAAGCGCATCACGCCGAATCCCATCCTGTCGCCTGACCCGCTCGATCCCGAGCGCAGATACCCTTCGCTTGCCGAATATCTTGTGAGTCTTGCGCGGCTTCGGGCACAGCGTCCCACGCTTACCTACGGCGGCCACGGCGAACCCGTGACCGATTTCGAAGAGATCTTCA
>DATHVL010000353.1:0-7527 GCA_035461325.1 Pyrinomonadaceae bacterium | reverse complement strand
CGTCAGATAAAAATCGCCGAGCTGAATATTGATCGCCGGCAGGTACGCGAGCAGGAATGCCGCCGAAAGCACGGTTATATCAACAAGGAACTGCAGCGGGCGCCGCAGAAACCAAAGCTGATCGGTGATGTTCTCGTGCTTGTTCACAACGCTGCGTTAACCCGGGCCTCGATATAGTTTGGAACCACAATGGGCGGAGCGCAACCCCTTAAGCTCGCTTTTTATTCATTATAGCGAATTGCAGGGCTCGAAACGCGGGGGACAACGCGATCGAGAAAAGATTGAATCAAAGTCGCTTGTAAGGTATCCTAACGTGTTCATTTGATTAGAGGTTTTAACAATGTTCTTTAGATCGATCGTTATTTTTGCCGGAATCCTAAGCCTTTCTGTTGCCGCGCTCGCGCAAGTCCCGGGGGTCGCGGCTGAGGGCCCGCGCGGTTACCTGATCGGACCCGGCGATGAGATCACCGGCAAGGTGCTCGGCGAAGAGCAATTCGATTTTGTCGCAACGGTCGACGAAGACGGCCGCATCGAGGTACCGTTTTTCGATACGCCGATCAATTCGATGTGCAAGAGCGAACGGGAGCTGAGGGTGGATATTACCAAGCTTTTGGCTAGGTATTTGAAAAACCCGCAGGCCAGCATCCGTGTGACGAAACGAAACAGCCGGCCGCCGGCAACGATCTATGGCGAGGTTCGTACGCCGCAGCAAGTGGTGCTCACCCGGCGGTCGACACTGCTCGAGCTGCTTTCATTTTCGGGCGGTGTAACGGAAGAGGCCGGCGGGATGATCCAGGTTTTTAGGACACAGCCGCCGATCTGTGCGGATGATGATCTTGAGGCCGTATGGAAAAATGATACGAAGGACAACCTGGACGTGCCGTCGAGGTTGTATAGCCTGAGCTCGCTGCGTCTGGGAATGGAAGAGGCGAACCCCGTGGTTTATCCGGGGGATGTCGTGGTCGTACAAAAAGCGGCCCCGGTTTATATTACAGGTGAAGTTGTTGCACCGCAGGGAATTTACCTGAAAGAAGGCGGACTTTCGCTTTCAGAGGCGATCGCTAAGATCGGTGGGATCCGGCGAGAGGCAAAGACAAAAGAGATCAAGATCTACCGTCTGAAGGCGAACTCGAAGGACCGCGAGATCATCGCCGCCAATTACGACGCCATTCGCAAGGGGGAGCAGCAGGACATCATGCTTGCACCCTACGACATAGTTGAAGTGGACAAGGCCAGCAAAAGCATCGCACAAACGATTCTTGAGATCGCTACGGGTGCGGGCCGGGCGGCGATCGGGAGCTTTGGAACCACGCTCCCGACGCGAGTGCTTTATTAAACAAGCAGAGAAGTTAAATAGAAAAGCCGGGTTCGAGCCCGGCTTTTTTATTCTTGACCGCTGTACATTTCTTCGATGAGGTGACGATACTTTTCATCGACGATCCGGCGCTTGACCTTCATGGTGGGTGTTAGCTCGCCGGTCTCGACGGTCAGTTCGCTTTCGAGCATCCTGAACTTCTTAACGGTCTCATAGCGGGCGAGCCCCTCGGTGGCTTCCTCGATCTGACGCTCGATAAGGTCCATTATCTTCGGATGGCGGGCGAGCTCCTCGGGCGAGGCATATTCAATGCCTTTGACGCGGGCATAGGACTCGAGCATTTCGAAATTTGGCACGATGAGCGCTGCAGCAAATTTACGCTCGCTGCCGACCAACACTGCCTGGCTGATAAATTTCGATGATTTGAGCATCTGCTCGATCGGCGAGGGTGCGATGTATTTGCCGCCGGACGTCTTAAAGAGTTCCTTTTTGCGGTCGGTAATACGCAAGAATCCGGCGGGGTCGAGTTCACCGATATCGCCGGTACGGAACCAACCGTCGTCGGTAAAGGCCTCGCTGGTAGCCTCGGGTTTGTGATAATAGCCGAGCATAACGCCCGGGCCGGTAACCTCGATCTCGCCATCGTTGGCGATGCGAACATCGACATTGCGAATCGGTTTGCCCACCGACCCTAACCGCGACGACGAGGGGTTGTTCGATGAGACCACGGGCGAGGTTTCCGTAAGTCCGTAGCCCTGCATGATCGCGATGCCCGCGCCGGTAAAGATCAGGTAGATGTCGTCAGAGAGTGCCGCACCGCCGGTTATGCAATAGCGCAGCCTGCCGCCAAAGAAATCGCGAAGCTTGGAGTAGACAAGGCGGTCGGCGATGCGATGTTTGACGCCGAGGCCGATGGGGGCCTTCCCGCCGTCGGCCTGCGTCCGTGCCCATTTTTTGGCGACCTCGATCGCCCAGTCAAAGATCTTTTCTTTGAACCCGCCGGTCTGTGCGGCCCGGAGCTTTGCCTTCGCATAGACCTTCTCAAAAATACGCGGGACCCCGATGAAGATCGTCGGCTTAACCTCTTGCAGATCCTCAGGAACTTTGTCTATCGAGCGGGCAAAGTGCACCGCCATACCATTGAAGATGTAAAGATACATCGACGTCCGTTCGAAAATATGCGACAGCGGCAGCACCGAGAGTGCAATGTCTTGATCGGCGAACTCGTATTCAGCACCCGCGTCGATGACGTTAGAGATGATGTTTGTGTGCGTCAGCATCACGCCCTTGGGCTCACCCGTTGTGCCGCTTGTATAGATGAGCGTGGCGATATCGCCCGGGGCTATAGCGGCCGAGAGCGAATCGGCGAGACCGGGTTCCGCGGAGGCAAGTTCGTTGCCGCGTGTGATAAGTTCGCCCAGCGTCATCGCGTTGACATCGGTACCGTCGAAAAGAATCACGTGATCGAGTTCGGGGCAGTTGGGGAGTTCCGGCCTGAGATGTTCGAGGGCTACTGTTGAATCGATGAAGATCGCCTTTGCGCCCGAGTCATTAAGGATGTAAGCGATGGTGGCAGGCGCGAGGGTTGTGTAGATCGGAACGTCCAGTACACCGGCGAACTGGCATCCCGCATCGGCAAGTGTCCAATTTGGCGAATTATGGGCAAGTATCGCGGCGCGGTCGCCCTTGCGGAGGCCCAATGAATAAAGGCCCAAAGCGATCGCGCGAGCACGGCTGACGACCTCGGCGGAGGATATCGGCTGCCATCCGCGCTCGTCGCGATATACGAGTGTGTTCGGCCGATCGTATCTTTCGGCGGCCTTGATGAAAAGCTCGGGCAGCGTCGCCGGCTCATCCGGGAACAGCGGTTCCCCGCGGCCGATCGGACGCCGGGGGGAGTCTGCTGGGTTAATGAGCGGGGACGTCATTTCATCATTCCGTTAAAGTAGATCTTCATTACCTCGCCGGCCATCGGGGGCAGGGGGTAGTCCTTTTTTGAGAGTATCCAATTCGTGACCATCTCATCGAGGGCCCCGTAAAGGATCTTTGCAGCGACGATCGGCTTGATGTCCGAACGAAAGTCGCCTTTCTTCTGTCCCTCCTCGATCGAATTGCAGATAATACCTAGATATTCCGAAAATCCGGCGGCGGAGAACTCACGCATGAACTTGGTCGAACCGCGAAGCTCCACTTGAAATACGACGGCCAGGTCGCGGTCGGCGCTGAGCTTTTCAAGATGGAGCTCGGCTATGCGGCGAAGCTTGGCGGCGGGCCCGTCGAGCGATTCGAGCTCCCGGCGACCTTCCTCAATGAATTCGGCCATGGCTCGGTCAAAGATCGAATGGAGGATATCTTCTTTGCTTTTGAAATAGAGGTAAACCGTTCCATCAGCAATGCCCGCTTCGGCCGCGACGTCGGCGACCTTTGAGCTGAAATAGCCCTTACCGGCGAAGACCTTGATCGCGGCGCGCAATATCAAGCCGCGCTTATCGGGCAAGGAACTGCGGGAGGCAAGTTTTTGAGGTAGTGGCCGCGGCATCTTTTGAGGGAAGAGGTGAATGAATGCTCATTCATTTAGAAGATAGCGTAAACGATGCGGAGCGAGAAAGCAAGAAAATGAAGAGTGACGCGTGACGGGTGAAGCGTTCTTATCGGAGATCTTGGAAATGGCGGAGAGGACAGGACTCGAACCTGCAAGCGGTTTCCCGCGGTAGTTTTCAAGACTACTGCCTTACCAATTAGGCTACCTCTCCGTACGAGGGTAATAGAGAAATATACAATACGGGGCCCGGTTGGACAACCCCGAGCAAAAGCAAAAAAAGGATCCGGCTGCACCCCTACAGCCGGATCAAAGGAGTAAAAAGAAAAGCGTTAGCCCAATCTACTCAGAAGTCAAAAGTTGTGAAATTTGTGCGTCGATATTAGACGCCTTATCCCAGCCGTTCGCCTTTAGCGCGATCGTTCCCTTTTTGTTGATGAGAAAATATGCAGGAAAGCCCATGTTGATGCGGCCGCCCTGGTCCAGGTCTGCATATTTGAGAACCACGCCAAAGCTGTTCGGCATGATCTCAAAATTGAAGGGGTTCTTCCTCAAATACGGCGTGATCTTGGCGTCATTTTCCATCGTCAGTGCGAGGAATACGACATCTTGCCCGCGATATCGGTCCACGATCTGGTTAAGCTTCGGGATCTCGGCGTGGCATATTGCACATTTCGTCGACCAAAAGGTCAGAACGACGACCTTACCCTGCAGCGCATCAAGGTTTACCTGGGTCCCCGTTAGGGACTGAGCCGAAAAATTCGGGGCCGCATTGCCGGGCTGCAGCTTTTGCTGAGCAAAAGTGCTAAGTCCGAGGGCCAATATGACGATGGAGATAATAAATGTTCTGTTCATGGGACGTTTGAGATGTTTAAGATTGTACAAGAGTGTTCAACACTCTCTACTTTAAACATACGGCCAATCCGAGATGCTTCCAGAAAAATGATCTTTTAAGCGTTTAGCTCCGTTGCCATCGGCCGGTGCCCGGGTTAACCGGGCCGGCGTGATAAAATGACGGATATGCAGCTCGAATCTATCGAGACTTCAAACTTCCGCAATCTTCGGGGGAAAATCACGTGCGGGAGCGGGCTAAATGTTTTTTTTGGAGAGAACGGTCACGGAAAGACCAATTGGCTAGAGGCGATCTATTTACTCGCCACAACCAGATCGTTCAAGACCGCACAGCTGAACGAATGTATTCGATTCAGTGAAGAATTGGCTATTGTGCGTGGGCGCGTCCGCCAATCCGAAGAGATACAACGCGACATGCAAGTCGCTATAGAAGGGAGAATAAAATCTTTATCGATAAATGGCAAGCGCGAAACGGCCCAAAACTATCTCGGCCAGCTTCACGCTGTGGTCTTTAATTCAGATGAATTGGGGATTGTCAGGGGTTTACCGGAAAATCGCAGGCGATTTTTAGACGCCGGCATCGTATCGCTTTCGCCGCCGTTCGTTCAAACATTCACGGATTACGGCCGGGTGATCAGGCAAAAGAACTCGCTGCTGCAAGCCGCGCGAGAGCAGGAACATTCCGTGGAAAAGACCACGGAACTGCTTGAGCCCTGGAACCAGCAGCTGATCGCCTTGGCGGCACGAATACACAAGGGCCGTGTGCGGTTGGTGGAGCGGCTGAACGAGGTGCTTGAGCGGAGGATGTTCGGCCGGGAGGAGCTGACGATAAGGTATGTTTCGTCGCTTGAGGGTAAGGGCGACCTTTCGGATTACGAAGCCTTGCTTGGGGAGCGGCTAGAGTTGAGGGTTCAGGCCGAGCTAGCGGCGGGGCACTCACTGGTCGGGCCGCACCGGGACGACCTCGAGGTGAGGTTTGACGGTCACGAAATAAGAAAGTTCGGATCCGCAGGACAGCAGCGCAGCGCCCTGATCGCGCTTTTGCTCGCGCAGATCGCTGTTTATGAGGCCACGCGGGGCGAATATCCGCTGTTTTTGATCGACGATATCGACGCCGAGTTGGACCACAAAAGAATCCGTCACCTGCTGGAGTTCCTGGACGGGAAGACTCAGACTTTCGTAACGACTTCAAAGGCCGGTTTTATCGAGGATTTTGGCCGGTCGGCGACCGTTTTTGGCGTCGTAGAAGGTACAGCGGAAACACGGGCCGCCGCAGCACAATAATAGGCCGTTTTGACTGTCTATGACCCCACATAAATGGTATAATTTAGTGTTGAATCGGGTAGCTAATTTCCCAGCTAATTCCCTCTCTTTGGCTCCCCCGGTCTTCGGCTACAAGACATGCTTGACGGAATGTTGTTTTCCGATAGGAAGCGATGTCCGAATAGCGTGTTTTACAGCGAACATTTAATACAAACTGTTTAAGAGGATAACGAAAATTGGCTAAAGCAAAAACGGAATACGGGGCAGATCAGATCACAGTTTTGGAGGGCCGCGACGCGGTTCGCAAGCGCCCCGCGATGTATATCGGTTCTACGGGAGAGATCGGGCTGCACCACCTCGTTTATGAGGTCGTGGACAATTCGGTGGACGAGGCCCTGGCCGGTTATTGCGACACGATCGAGGTTGCCATACATATGGACAACTCGATCACGGTGATCGACAACGGCCGCGGGATCCCCACGGATATGCACAAGCAGGAGGGACGGTCAGCCGCAGAGGTCGTGATGACCGTGCTTCACGCGGGCGGCAAATTTGACACGAACTCTTACAAGGTCTCCGGCGGCCTGCACGGCGTCGGCGTATCTTGCGTAAACTTTTTGTCGGAGTCGCTCAAGCTTGAAATATGGCGTGACGGCAAAACACACGAGATGGAGTTTCAGGCCGGAATTCCCGTGGCACCGCTGGCCGAAACAGGGAAGACGTCCAAGCGCGGAACCAAGATCACCTTTAGGCCGGATACCGAAATATTTGAATCGACCGTTTACAGCTTTGACAAGCTTTCGGAACGGCTAAGAGAAAAGGCCTTTTTGAACAAGGGCATCCGTATCTTTATCAAGGATGAGCGCGAAGAGCCTGAGAAGTCGCACGAGTTCTATTACAAGGGCGGTATCGCTGAATTTGTAAAGCACCTTAACAAGAACAAGAGTCCGCTGCACGACCAGCCGCTGTATTTTGAACACATTTCGGATGAGCTGTCGATAGAAGTGTCAATGCAGTACAACGACAGCTACGACGAGAAGATCTTTTCGTTTGCGAACAATATCAACACGGTCGACGGCGGAACGCATCTTTCGGGTTTTCGCGGGGCAATTACACGGACGATCAACAACTACGCCGAAAGCTCCGGGTTGACCAAGAACGCCAAGGTCACGCTGACCGGCGATGACGTGCGTGAGGGGTTGGTCGCGGTCATATCAGTCAAGATACCGCAGCCGCAGTTTGAGGGTCAGACCAAGGGCAAACTGAATTCCCCGGTAAAGGGGCCCGTCGAGTCATTCCTGAACGAAAAGCTGGGCGAATTTTTTGAACAGAACCCGGCCGTAGCGAAAAAGATCGTGGGTAAGGCGGTTGATGCGGCAAGGGCCCGCGACGCGGCACGGAAGGCGCGCGAGATAGTACGAAAGAGCGCGCTGGGGACATCCACGCTGCCCGGCAAGCTGGCCGACTGTCAGGAAAAAGACCCCGCGCTTTCGGAGATCTACATAGTTGAGGGAGACTCCGCCGGCGGTTCGGCGAAGCAGGGCCGCGACCGAAAGAA
>DATHVL010000352.1:0-3561 GCA_035461325.1 Pyrinomonadaceae bacterium | reverse complement strand
GTTGGCTTCGACCCCGACGATATCCGCCGTTTCCGCATCTACATCAAGGAACCGTACGGCATGGTGCTGGTTACTGGGCCCACCGGCTCCGGTAAAACGACCACGCTTTATGGTGCGCTCAACGAGATCCGCAACGACGAGGACAAGATCATCACCATCGAGGACCCCGTCGAGTATCAGCTCCAGGGCATTATGCAGATCCCGGTGAACGAGAAGAAAGGTCTGACCTTCGCTCGCGGGCTTCGCTCCATCCTCCGCCACGATCCGGACAAGATAATGGTCGGTGAGATCCGGGACGAGGAAACGGCGCAGATAGCGATACAATCAGCGTTGACCGGCCACCTTGTATTTACCACGGTCCACGCCAACAACGTCATCGACGTCATCGGCCGCTTCCTCAACATGGGCGTCGAGCCATACAACTTCGTATCATCGCTCAACTGCGTTTTGGCTCAGCGGCTGGTTCGCCTGCTTTGCCAAACGTGCAAACGTCAATATGAACCCTCGGAAGATGAACTTCTCGTTTCAGGTATGCGGCCTCAAGAGGTAAAGGATCACGTCTTATACCGTAACGTGGGTTGTGACGCGTGCAATCACACCGGATACCGCGGCCGTACGGCCATCCACGAATTGCTGGATATGACCGACCGCATCCGCGAAATGATCATCGAACGCCGCCCGGGATCCGAGATCCGCCGACAGGCCGAGCACGAGGGGCTTTCAAGCCTCCGGGAATCGGCGAAGAAAAAGGTCTTCGCCGGCAAAACGACGCTCTACGAGATCAACCGCGTGACATTTGTTGAGGAAGTCAGGTAGATGAAAAGAATGTTTGCGATTTTAGCGGCGATGCTGGCATTCGGCATCCCGTCGCTGGGGCAATTGCCCGGCAATCCCGAAAACTGGTGCCGCGGCGGATTTTTTACATCCGAAAGCGATCTGTTCCGCATCGGCGTCGTCAATGGCTCAAAAGGGTCTAGGGCCTATTTCTATAATGACGACAAGGAAGATTGCCCAAGCGGCCGCGGCTGTCGGGGCAAAGCCTATCTTGTACCCGGCGATGAGGTGATCGTCAATCGTGAGTATCGCGGATACGCATGCGGGTGGTTCACCAACGCAGCGGGCAAAACGACGGTCGGCTGGCTCGACGCCCGGCACCTCGAATTTCCTGAACGCCTCATTGACGCTTCGGCCAATGCGTGGTCAGGTGAATGGTACTATGCCGAGAATTCCATCGAGCTGGCTCCGGAAGGTAACGGGTGGCTGCGGGTGAAGGGAAATGCGTTTTGGCGTGGGCTGGGCGACAACATCCACATCGGTGAACTCGACGGCCGGGCCGCGCCCGAGGGCGGCATTCTCGAGTACTCCGACGGCGATGACGAGTATGACTGCAAGGCGACCATGCGCTTTCTGGGAAGCTTTTTGATCGTCGCCGACAATCAGAAATGCGGCGGTGCAAATGTATCGTTCTCAGGAGTTTACAGCCGCAACAAGCCTCAGATCAATTCACGGTAAACCGCCGGGTCAACGTTTCCACCGCTTACCACCAAACAAACTCGCCTGCCCTCGAACTTCGACGGGTTCTCAAGCACCGCTCCCAAAGTAAGCGCTCCGGTAGGTTCGCATTTCAGGTTCACGAGCCCGAAGTAAAGCCTCACCGCTTCTTTGATCCGATCCTCAGAAACCTCGATGATCTCTGCCACGTTTTCCTTGATTATCGGCCAGTTCAAGTTCCCAAGCGAGATCGTCCGTGCACCGTCCGCGATCGACATAGGCTCTTTTTCGTTAGGTATTAGTTTGCCGGCACGCAGCGATCTCGCCGCGTCATTCGCTTGCGCGGGCTCGGCTCCTATGACCACCGTCGGCTGCATATGCCGTTTCAGCCCGGTCACGATGCCTGAGATCAGTCCCCCGCCGCCGACGGGTGAGAGGATGACGTCAAAATTCTCCACTGCCAACTCATCGCCCAGCGTAGAGTTTCCTGCGATCACGTATTCGTCGTCATATGCGCTCGCAAAATAAGCGTCTGGCATCGTCTCGGCGAGCTGCTTGACTCGCTCGTTTCGGCCGATCACATTCGTGTCGATAAGGTCCACGGTCGCACCAAAATGCCTGACCGCATCGATCTTAACCACGGCAGATGTTTCCGGCATTACGATCGTGCACCTCTTTCCCACAAGCTTGCAAGCATAAGCTAGGGCCTGCCCGAAATTCCCCGAAGAGGCGCTCAGTATCTCTTCCTGCTCAACGCTCGAAGCGAGGTTATAGGCCGCTCTAAACTTAAAGCTGCCCGTATGTTGAAAGGTTTCGGTCGCGATGGTGATATCGAGGCCGAGGCTGTCCCGAAGCTTCGAAGATTGAATAAATGTCGTCGGGCGAATAGCGTCAGCGAGTGTTAACATATCTAGAAATGAAGTTTATAGCCGCTGGCTTGTGCGGGCAAGTTGGCTCATTTGCAACTCACTTATTCAAGAGTTTATGAAGGACAAAGAGATCGACGGCCTTTTGGAACAGCTCTTTCGCCAGGCACAAATGCAGTTCGGCAGTGCCGTCAAGTCACGCTGGATGCACGACGATGACGGCTGTCCGGGCTGCGGGCGCGAGATCACGGCGATGAAGGTCAAAAAGAAGAGCGCATTGTCGCTTAACGCATTCATTTATCGCGAACACGGCGCCCTCATCGCCTACCTGTTATGCGGCAAGTGTGCCGATCAGGTCTTTAAGTTGGCAAAGACCAATCCCTACGGAACCACCCCTTTGCATGCCGAGATCGAGAAAAATCTCAAGCAGGCATACGTCAAACATCTTGGCCACTAAATGAGCACGCCCAAAGCACAATTCGGAATGATCGGCCTCGGAACGATGGGCCGCAACTTTATGCTCAACGTCGCCGAGCAGGGCTTCAGCTCGGTCGGATATGACCTCAATTCAGAAAAGCTCGAACTTTTATTGCAGGAGGGAAGCGGGCTCGAGATCGCCGCGGCAAAGGATATCCCTGAGTTCATGGGAACGCTCACACGGCCGCGGAACATTATGCTTCTTGTTCCCGCCGGTCCGGTCGTAGATTCCGTCATCGGCGAACTTACGCCGCATCTGGAGCCGGGCGACCTGATCATCGATGGCGGCAACTCGCACTTTCCCGATACGGAACGTCGCGAGGCGTTTCTAAACGAACAGGGATTTGAATTTCTCGGTGTCGGCGTTTCGGGCGGCGAAGAGGGCGCGCGTCACGGGGCAAGCATCATGATCGGCGGCAAACGGGAGGTCTACGAGCGGGTCCGTCCGATATTCGAAGCCGCCTCGGCAAAGGTTGATGGTGAGCCCTGTGCCGCTCGCGTCGGCAGCGGTTCCGCGGGCCACTTTGTCAAAATGGTTCATAACGGCATCGAGTACGGCTTGATGCAGCTGATCGCCGAGGCCTACGATCTGCTCAAACGCGGCTATCATATGCCGAGCGAGGAGATGGCCGACCTTTTCGCGGAGTGGAACAAGGGTGAACTCAATTCGTTTCTGATCGAGATAACGTCGCACATCCTCCGAAAGCAAGATGCAACCACCGGCGAG
>DATHVL010000351.1:0-2720 GCA_035461325.1 Pyrinomonadaceae bacterium | reverse complement strand
GAACGGCGACCGGCTGATCGCGGACGCCAAGCAGATCGTGTTGGGAATGGACGCCGAGGGTTATACGCCGCCGGTCCAGCGTGAGGACATTCAGGTGCTCGGCGAGCAGGGACAGTCCGCGATGAAGCTTGCACTGCATATGATGAAGCAGGGCGGCTTTATTTCCGAGCACGACCAGCTGATCGGGCAAAAGCTGGCGAATGTGATGAGCGGCGGGTCGGCGAATCATAAACGCATGGTCTCGGAGCAGTATCTGCTCGATCTTGAACGCGAGGCCTTTATATCGCTTTGCGGCGAACGGAAGACACAGGAGCGGATCGCCGCAATGTTGAAGACGGGCAAACCGCTCCGGAATTAAAGGACATGGATGCCAAAGTAGAAAAGATCGCAAAGGAACTGAATGAGATTTCGGCAGACGCCCGCACTAAGTTCGGGCGGCTTTCCGCGGAACAGCTTAACTGGCGGCCGGCGGACGGCGGATGGAGCGTCGGGCAGTGCCTGGACCACCTTATAAAGACGACCGATATTTACTCCGAGGATTTTCGGGCGATCGCAGACGGGAAACGGGTGACGAGTTTTTGGGAAAAATGGTCGCCGCTCAGTTCATTCTTCGGAAACTTTTTGACGTCCTATATGGACAAGGACGAGAAGAAGGTGAAGACGACCGAGCGGTTCGTCCCGCCGAGCGATATTGAGCCGGATGTGGTTGAGCGGCTCGTGCAAAGCCAGGACGAGCTGAGATCGCTGATCGAGGCGACGGCAGGGGCGGATTGGGACAAGACCAAGCTTACTTCGTCGTTTCAAGGCTTTGTTACCTATTCGTTGAGCGATGCGTATCGGATAATCTCGGCCCACCAGCGACGGCACCTACGGCAGGCCGAGCGGGTAATGAAAGAGGAAGGGTTCCCGCAAACAATGGCGGCCGAGGCCTCCGGCGAATAATGCCGGAGAGTTGGAGGTCGAGAGCGTTCCGCTGGGGATTTAATGTGTTCCCGGCATATCGGGGCACCGGCGGACGTGTCATCTACATTGCCGCGGACTGGAAGAAGGTGCGGGTCAAGCTGCCGCTCAATTGGCGGACGCGGAACTATGTGGGGACGATCTACGGCGGAAGCATTTATGGGTCGATCGACCCGATCTATATGCTGATGCTGATGAAGATACTCGGGCCCGATTACACGGTTTGGGATAAAGCGGCGAACATCAGATTTAAGAAGCCGGGACGAGAGACGCTGTTTGCGGAGTTTGTGTTGGATGATGATGAGATCGGCGAGATCAAACGTTTAGCGGCGACGGAGAAGTCGATCGACAGGGTTTATCAACTGGAGTTAAAGAACGAGGGAGGGGTGGTTCACGCGGAGATCGAGAAAACGATCTATATCGCTCGGAAATGATCTTTTAATGTCTAGGAGGACCGAAAGATGATTAGAACTGCTTTGACGGCCTTCTCCCTTTTCGGCTTGGTTATCATCTCTTCCTCATGTGCGGCGACCAAGGGAACACCTGTTGATTTCGGTACTGCATGTACGGCAGAGAACGACGGCAAGGTGCTTGAGATATCAGGGTATTTGGAGCCGCGGAAATTTATGTATTGCTCGAACCGCGGCGGGCGGATGGAGTGCGGTTTTGACCTGCAAGAAGCGCCGGAGTCGGACAAAGTCTTTCGCGTCGATCTGGAGCAGGGAACGGGTGCGAACACCGTTAACGAGTTGGCGAGCGGGTTCAAACCGGAAGACGTGAAGATCCGCGATAAAAACGGCGAGGAGATCAAGCTTAGCGAACGGGTCCGTTTGACGGGGAAGACGAGCGTGGTGCCGCCGGCGGGAAACACCGAGGGCGTGTGTTTTATGCAGGTGGAAAGGATCGAACGATAAAGCGAATGGAACGATGCGGGTGGGCGAAGAACGATCTGGCGATCGAGTATCACGACACGGAGTGGGGCGTGCCGCTCCACGACGACCGCGGGCTCTTTGAATTTTTGATACTCGAGGGGGCACAGGCCGGGCTGAGCTGGGACACGATCTTGAGGAAACGCGATGCTTATCATGAGGCATTTGACGGGTTTGATCCGGTGAAGGTCGCCCGATATACGGAGGCCCGGCAAGCGAAGCTTTTGACGAACGAGGGCATCGTGCGAAATCGGCTAAAGATCGCATCGGCGGTGAGGAACGCGAAGGCTTTTCTTGAAGTGCAGAAGGAGTTCGGCTCGTTCGATAGCTATATCTGGCGCTTTGTCGAAGGGCAGCCGATCGATGGGCAACGGAGGGAGCTAGCGGAGGTGCCCGCACGGACCGAGGTTTCGGATGCCATCGCAAAAGACCTGAAGAAGCGCGGTTTCAACTTTGTAGGCTCGACGATAATGTATGCGTTCATGCAGGCGACGGGGATGGCGAATGATCATTTGGTGAAGTGTTTTAGGTATAAGGAGGTCAGGTAATTGAGGACGCTGTTCGATGAGTTCATCGCGATAACGAGAGCGTTGAATGTGGCGGAGATCGAGTATGCCGTTTGCGGAGGGTGGGCGATGGCCGTCCATGTACTGCCTCGCACGACGCAGGATCTCGACCTGCTAATCCTCACAAAAGATCTGGACAAGATATTGGATCTGCTTGAAAAGTTCGGGTTCGATATTAAGGGCCTGCCGCTGCATATCGACGTCGAAATACGGCGAGTTTCGAAGATCAGCGAGGAGAATCAGCTAATCACCGTCGATCTGCTGC
>DATHVL010000350.1:0-3426 GCA_035461325.1 Pyrinomonadaceae bacterium | reverse complement strand
GCTTACGGCGCTCTTTACCGGTTCAACGATCGTCGGCATCGTCGTCGGCCTTGCGCTCCAGGATACGCTCGGCAATCTTTTTGCCGGCATCGCCCTCCAAGCCGATCAACCATTTCAAGTGGGCGACGTAGTCGCGATCACGAATCAAGGGACCGGTAAGGTCGAAAGCGTTTCGTGGCGGGGCGTAAAGATCAGGACGTTTCAGAACAAGCTTTTGATCATCAGCAACGCCGTTCTCGGCAAAGAGACCATCGAGGTCGCTCCGCGAGAGAATCTAAACGCCCGGCTCGTTTTCTTTAATACGCTTTACAGCAATTCGCCTACGAAAACGATCCAGGTCGTTCGCGAGGCAGTCCGTCAGGTCGAGAACGTCTCGCAAAAAATGAGGCCGATCGTCCGCATCCGAAACCTCGCCGACAGCGGCATCGATTGGGAAGTTAAATACTGGTGCGAGGATTATGCAAAGCACAACGAGACGGACGCGCTCATCCGGCAGCGGATCTGGTACGTCTTTGGACGCGAGGGGATAGATTTCGCATTTCCGACGCGGACGCTGCACATCGAGGAAAAGGCTAAGGTTGTCGGCCGGGAAGAATATGCCGAACGCGTCGCGGAACAGATCGCCAAGGTCCAGATCTTTGAACCGCTTTCCGATGAAGAGCTCGAGCGGCTCTCGCGAAGCTCGAAGAAGCGCATATTTGCGCCCGGCGAAAAGATCGTCCGTCGAGGCCAGGAGGGCAGCTCGATGTTTATCATTACCCGCGGAGGAGTGAAGATCCTGATCCCGGCAAGCGAGGGCGTGCGGACCGTCGGCCATCTTGGAACGAACGATTTCTTTGGTGAGATGAGCCTGCTAACCGGCGAACCGCGTTCGGCAACCGTCGCTGCCGAAGAAGAGACCGAGGTGCTCGAGATCAGGTCTTCGGCGCTGAAACCGATCCTCGAACAGAACCCTACGCTCGTCGAGGCCATCAGCGATCTCGTCGAGCAGCGGCGCGAACTGCTAAGCCCTGATTCAACGCCGGACACGGTCGCGATCGAGCAGCGTCAAACAAGCGTTCTTAAATCACTGAGAAAGTTTTTTGGTATCGGCGAGTAGCGCTACCCGACGTTCTTGTCGTAGATATCGTGGAGAACCTCTGAGATCGGTTTGCGGTCGGCATAGGGGTCGTCGGGAGCAGAATGTTTGCTGCCGTTGGCCGGGGCCGCCTTATCGGCACGCTCACGTTTCCGCCCTTCATTTCTGTCCGCTTCGGCATCTCCCGAATAAGAGACGGGGACGAGTGTTTCGAAATACTCCGGCGAATGTGTTTCTTCCTGTTGCTCCGGTTCGGCAGCTGTCGCCGGCGGCAGTCCATGCGCAAATTTCACCCGGCTCTCTTCCAGGAGTGCCGATCCACGCAGACGGCGGGCGCGCTCCAGTGCTCGAACGGCGGCCGAGGTCAGCGGAGCGTCCGCCGGTTCCCTTTCTATCTTTCGCAGCACTTTTACGTAATTGCGAAGCTCGGGAGTGGGATAAACATACGCAGCCTCGCTGCCGTTGTCACGTTCCATCACCTCGGCAAGATACTTGACCGCCGATTTATGATCGCCCGCCTTGTGATAAAGAGCTCCCAGCGTGAAGTGCACAAGAGGCGGTGCGGCGCTCATACGCTTAACGATCTCTTCGCCGCGATGTATCGCCTCGGTCAGTTCGAAACCGAACCATCGCCTGTCGTCATCGCGAAGCATCTCGTTCGCCGTCAGATAAAACTCAAATATCTCCCGCGTATCGCTTCGCGAACCGGTCGCGAGCATCTTAAGCACGAGATAAGCAAAAACGCCGAAAAAGAACACCACAAAAAGCGGGATCTGCGCAACGAGCAACATCGACGCGATAATTCCGAATGCGAGAAGGTACTGCCCCTTTTCAGCTATTTTCCCCGGAACCCTTTTTTGTAGTGATGTGTCCGCCACCAGTGTTTCCTATTTGGCCTCTGCTGGGCCGGCGGGGATCTCGGCATCTATCACCGTGTCATCCACCGCCCCTTCTTCCGCAGGAGTTTCCGCAGCCGACGATGTTTCTTTCTTTGCACCGTTGCCGTTCGCGGCTGCCTGTTTATGCTCATCGGGGCGCGTCGCCGCTTTTTCCTCGTCGTGCATCTTCAGCCCGAAACTCGCCATCACGTCGAGAACTTTATCAAAGACTACGTAAGGCGAGTTGGCGATGTAGTTAAGCGTTTCGCCGATCGCCATCGCTTCGAGCTTTACCAGGCTGGCCATCTTTTTCTCAAGCGGCAGCGAGGCAAAGTTCTTGATATATTCCTCTTCGCGCGCCTTTTCGTCCTGCTCTTCCTTTTCCTTTGTCTCAGCCTCGGTCTTAGATTCCGTCATTATTCTGATCTCCCCCGCCGAATCGATCTTTACTTGACAACCGAGTCGGCTATCGGCAATGTCACCCTCGAAGTATTCCTTTTCGACACTCGTCGGATGCGACAGATGGCCTTCGCCCGACGTCACCGTGATCTTACAATGGTGCTGTTTTGCTGCGATATCACAAGGCAGCTCAGGCCTTATGCCCAGTCGCTTTGCGGCATCGATCAAGTACGTCCCCACCGGGACCACACCTTCCCTGTTCTCTCTCTCAAAAAAAATGTCTGCTTCTATCATATCTTCTAACTACCCACGACCGATCTTACCTTAACGCGCGGCTGAGCTCCCGAGGGCGGAATGGTGGCATCAGTACTTTTCGCCTGACATTCCGAACAAAGCCCCCACATTCTCAGACTATGATGCGAAAGAGTGAACCCGTATTTGGCTGCCATTTCATCCTGCAGGTTTTCTATCTCTTGAGAAAAGAACTCGATCACCGTTCCGCACTCCGTACAGATCAAATGATCATGATGTTCATGATCGTAATGATGCTCGTAATATGTTTTATTGTCGCCAAAGCGAACCTCCCGGGCCAAGCCGGCCTCGGTCAACAGCTTCAGCGTCCGGTAAACCGTGGTGTGGCCGATCGACGGGTCTTGACGATTGACCAGCCAGTAAAGATCTTCGCTGGTGAGATGCTCTTCCGTGCGCAGAAAAGTTTCGAGGATCAGGTCACGCTGGCCGGTGCGCCGCAGGCCCGCCTGTTGAATGTGTTCAAGGAAGATATCCTTTTCCTTCTTAAATTTCTCCTCTTTCGGTTTCATTTGTCGTTCTAAAATCTTATCACTCGATACCGCCTTTAGCCATATTTATCTTTTTTAGCAGCGTTTCGGCCCCGATTTGGCCATCTTGGGCCTCGGCGGCCAGCCGCACTGTTCGCTCGCCGAGGAGAAGAAATACCTCCCTGACCTCAGTAGAAACATTCTCGTCAAGAGATGCCAAATGTCGGTCAAAAGCTTCCGCATCACATCTTGCAAAACTGCCGGTTATTCCCTCACCGATGGACCGACCTTT
>DATHVL010000349.1:0-2699 GCA_035461325.1 Pyrinomonadaceae bacterium | reverse complement strand
TCATTGGCCAACTCACGTTCGGTCTTGCATACCGCAACGATAGGCTGATCGAGCCTAAACAGCGAGATGGTGCCGTTCGCACGTACGCTTACGCGCTGAGTGAGGTCAGGGTGGCGAAACACCTGCACATCAAGGGTATCTTGAAAACCGATCCTGTATTGTTCATTCTCCAGCTGAGCGATCAGCTCGGGATTCAACGGCGGCGTCGCCGACGGTGTGATGCTAGCCTGCGCAAAAGTAGTGCCGCTTAAGGCGATGAGCGCCGCAAGCGCGAACACAAAATAACTCATTGACTTCATACTGTGCCTCTCTGATCCGTGAGCAAGAATTAAATTCCAATTAGCGGTTGGATTTACGAGACCGCACAAACGTTGTTCTCAAATGTGGAAGTCTGCCGCCTAATCGTTCTAACTACAAAGGAAAAGTCTATCAAATGGGCCGAACTTTGAAAACCTGCTGTTTTAAATCGCAAACCATTTCCGATAAACTTTCTACCGACACACTCCCCGCTTCCGATATGCAAAACGCGACCCCAATGCTCCGGCAGTATCTGGAGATCAAAAAGCAGTATCCCGGTACCATCCTGTTCTTCAGGCTTGGCGACTTCTATGAAATGTTTAATGAGGACGCCATCACCGGTGCCCGCGAGCTTCAAATCACGCTGACCGCCCGCCAGAAGGATTCCGCAAACCCCATACCGATGTGCGGGGTGCCTCACCACGCTGCCGCGAACTACATCGCAAAGCTTGTAAGCCGCGGTTACCGCGTCGCGATATGTGAACAGGCCGAACCAGCGGGCATGGGAACCAAGCTGGTAAAGCGTGAGGTCGTGCGGGTCATTACGCCCGGAACGGCGATAGATGATCAACTCTCCGAAGCGGCAGCGTCCGTTTATCTTGGCTCGGTCTATCAAACCGGAGCGTCAGCAGCCGCTGCGTTCCTGGATGTCTCGACCGGCGAATTCTTCGCTACACAGCTCGACGGCCCCGACGCATGGCCCCGCATTGCCGAAACTCTTGAGCGTTACGGAGCGAAAGAGGTCATCGTACCCGACGGGAACATAGATACATACAAAGCACAACTTGGTTTCGGCACCCAAGAGACGGGACTCCGGTTCGATCGATCAACAGATGCCGGCCAGAGTCCATTGGATTCAAAAGGCCGGCTGTTGACTCCGGTAGATGCGGCGATGTTCGATCTGACGAATGCTCGAGAGTTGCTTCAAGACCAATTCGGCGTACGAGAACTCACGGCATTCGGGCTCGACGGACGCGATGCTGCGATCGTAGCGGCGGGTGCATGCCTGCGATACGCCCGTGATACTCAGCGTGCCGCGGCGGAGCACATCCGCTCGATCGCATATGAAGAGCCGGCCGATCACATGGTCCTCGATGCTGTAACCTTGCGAAACCTCGCAATATTGAAGGGCCAAGCAGAAGATCAGAAACGGTCGCTCGCGGATGTCATAGACGCCACTGTAACGGTAATGGGCTCGCGTTTGCTCAGATCATGGCTGTTGCGGCCTTCGGTCAAACGCAGTGAGATAGAGACGCGTCTGGCGGCCGTAACCGAGCTTATCGATCCGATATTTCGCGATAAGATCCGCTATTTGCTCAAGAACGTCCTCGATATCGAACGGCTTGTCGGGAAGCTGAATCTCGCGACCATCACGCCGCGCGACATTGTGGCTCTCAACGCTTCGCTTGAACAGACGCCCAAAATAAATCAGGCCCTGTCGGACGTGACTTCCCTTTTGCTGCAGGTGCTGTCTGAAAATATCTTTGAGCTTCCAGAGATTCGCGACCTTGTTTCCAGAGCGATCGTTGATGAACCGCCCGTCAATCTAAATGACGGAGGCGTCATCAAACCCGGCTTCGACGCCGGCCTCGATGAACTTCGCGAGATCACGACGTCAGTGAAGCAAGCGATCGCGGGATTCGAAAGTGGCGAACGCGAGCGCACCGGGGTAGCGAACTTAAAGGTGAGGTTTAACAACGTCTTCGGATATTACATCGAGGTAACGAAAGCCAATGCTGGCCGAGTCCCCGACGACTATGAACGCCGCCAAACCCTCGCAAATGCGGAGCGTTACACGACCCCCCAGTTAAAGGAATGGGAACAAAAGGTATTAGGAGCGGAGGAGAAGATCTGCGAACTCGAGTCGCAAATTTTCGACCGCGTCCGCGTAAGCGTTAAGGCGGAGACGCATAAGCTTCAGTCAACCGCTCGCGCCCTTGCCACGCTTGACGTCCTCGCCGCGTTGGCCGAAACCGCTCAGAAACGTAATTATTGCCGCCCGGCACTGCATGACGGCGACGAGATCGAGATCCGTGCAGGCCGCCATCCGATCGTAGAGGCGGTATTACGAGACAGTTTTGTACCTAATGACACTTATCTAAATAACTCGACGGATCGCCTTTTGATAATCACCGGCGCCAACATGGGCGGTAAATCGACGATCCTGCGGCAAGTTGCGCTTATCCAGATCCTTGGACAGATCGGCTCCTATGTGCCCGCATCATCGGCACGGCTTCCCATTGTTGACCGGGTCTGGACACGCGTCGGGGCGTCGGACGACCTCGCATCGGGACGCTCGACCTTTATGGTAGAGATGACCGAAACTGCGGCAATTCTGCATAACGCTACGCCCCGCAGCCTGGTCGTGCTAGATGAGATCGGCCGCGGAACGTCGACATTTG
>DATHVL010000348.1:0-2960 GCA_035461325.1 Pyrinomonadaceae bacterium | reverse complement strand
GCAGGGGATCCGGTCCGTTTTGGCGGTGCCGCTAAGCGTCGATGAACGGAACATTTTCGGCCTGATATACGCAGACTCGCCAACCTACGAAACGAACTTTACGGAAGAGGATCTCAATATTTTGACAACTCTCGCGTCCGTGGCATCGATCCGTGTCGAAAACGCCACTCTTCTCGAAGAACGGATGGAGCGGGAGAGAATGGAACGCGAGTTGGAACTTGCTACTGAGATCCAACAGCGCTTTCAACCCTCCGGTCCGCCGGTGATAGAGGGCTATGAGTTCCAGGGCATCTCGTTTTCTTGCTATGAGATAGGCGGCGATTACTACGACTTTATACCGCGCGACGATGGCCGCATGGTTGTAGCCCTTGGCGATGTTTCAGGGAAGGGGACGGCTGCGGCTTTGCTTATGTCGAGCCTGCACGCCGCAGTGCATGCTCAGATCGCGGCACGAAGCCCGCTCGATAATGTCGTGGATTCGGTTAACACTTATCTCTCCGAGAACACCCCTACGAACCGATTCGTTACTCTGTTTATTGGAGAACTCGATCCGGCAACCGGGCGCATGCGGTATATCAATGCCGGGCATAATCCTCCGATAGTCGGCCATGCGGACGGCCGCATTAGTCAACTGGATTCCGGCGGGCTTCCCTTAGGGCTAATGGCTGAGGCCCAATATGAATCGGGCGAGATACATCTTTCCGCAGGCGATGCTTTGGTGGTTTACTCGGATGGCGTGTCCGAGGCGACGAATCTAAGCGACGAAGAATTTGGGATGGAGCGGTTAATCGAGGTGATACAGAAAAACCTGACCGGCTCGGCCTCCGGTATGCGTGATAAGGTTGAATCCGCCTTGTCCTCGTTTACCCAAAATGCCCCGGCCAACGACGACATAACCTTGTTGATCGTTAAACGAACCTAGGTCCGGTCCAGTTGTGTAAATAGCCAGGCTTTTGCCATACGCCAGTGACGATTGATTGTCGGCACGCTTACGCCGAGGACCTCAGCGGTCTCTTCTATAGACAGTCCCCCGAAATAACGTAACTCAACGACCTTGGCCTTTAGGGGGTCAAGTTTGGCTAGCTCGTCAAGGGCATCATCAAGAGCGACCAACTCGGAATTCTTATCCTGTGAAACGACGAGGATCTCCTCCTCGAGCGGCAGCACTTCCGCATTACCTCCGCGCTTGCCGGCCAAATGCTTCCGGGCATGATCCATCAAAATGCGGCGCATCACCTGTGCGGCGATCCCGAAGAAATGCGCTCGGTTTTGCCACTTAACGTTCCGCTGGTCGATGAGTTTCATATACGCCTCATGGACCAAAGCAGTCGGCTGAAGCGTGTGATTACCGCGCTCACGGCGAAGATAGCTGCCGGCCAATCTGCGAAGCTCATCGTAAATATGAGGCAGGATCAAATTGACGACGTCCTGATTGCCCTCAGTTAACTCGATGAGCATCCGGGTGATCTCTTGCGGATTTTCCTGGGTCATATGAGTGATTCGGTCCAGCCGAATTATAGACTGAGAAAGAATAGGTTCAAAACCCGCAAATGTAGTGATATAAAATGAACAATCACTTCGCGTAGAGAGTGATAAATGCCTTACCCATTTGGGCCGCACCGGAGGTTAACTTATATGAAACTTATACTGTCCCTATTATCCGCACTCTTGCTCTCGATCGCCTTGGGCGGTTTGGCTCTCGCCGATGTAAAGGTGAAGTCGAAGCAGACAATGGCGGGTCAAACCTATGAAAACACGACCTATATCAAAGGCCGCCGCCAGCGTACTGAATCGATGAACGGGATGATGGTCAATATTACGCAATGCGATCTGCGGCGGGCGATACAAATGAACCCGTCCGCGAAGACCTTTGTGGTGAACGAATTCGGACAGATCGAGACGGCAAAAACACCATCCGCTGACGTAAAGGCCGAGAATCGGCCTGTCACAAAAGGCGGCCGGGTAGTGACCACCATTAACGTCAAGGATACCGGCGAACGGAAACAGATGTTCGGATTCACCGCTCGTCACCTGATCATCACGATGGAAACCGAGTCGTCACCGGAAGCGTGCAGCAAGAACAACATGAAGATGCAGACCGACGGATGGTACATCGACTTCGAGCTGAGCTTCGACTGCGAAGAAGAATCTATGGTCGCGCGCGGCCGCACACCTCAAAGCACAGGGGGCTGCCAGGACAAGTACGAAATGAAGACCATCGGTACCGCGAAACGCGGGTATCCCGTTTACGAAAAGATGACGATGTTCGACGAAACGGGTAAAGAGACCATGTCGTGGGTTAGCGAGGTGGTAGAGCTGTCGAAATCCCCGCTCGATGCGTCGCTCTTCGAGGTACCGTCCGACTATCGCGAGGTATCGAACGCATCTGAGCTGTACACCGCGAACAGCGTCGCAGCGATGAGCAATCCGGCGGGGCGGGAATCGGGCGAGACCCAACCGACGGGCGTTGCCCGGCAGGTTCAGAAAGCCGCAACGAGTACCTCAAAGCCCTCCGGAGATCCGTTAGGCCCCAAGGCACCCGGCACAATCAGGTTTGGCCTTGCTGCTGTCAAAACGGACACTGTTGGCGAGGGCATCGCCGCCGCGGATCTTGCCGCAGCGGTACAGATTACCCTCCAGGACTTTCTTAAAGTGAACGGGGTCGAGGTCGTGGTGATCGAAGCTCGACTACCCGCGGCCATTACGGCAGAAGCTGCTGAGAAAGAATGTGATTTCGTGATCCACGGTACGGTTTCACATAAAAAAGGCAAAAGGGGAGGGTTCGGCCTTGGGTCGGTCTTGGCTTCGGCGGTCGGCGCCGCAGCCCCCCTGGGTGGATTGGCGGGCCATGCCGCCGGGTCTGCGATCATTACCGCAGCCTCCGTGTCACGCCAAATAAAATCGAAGGACGAGATCTCGCTCTTAATAAAGCTGGTGACACCTCAGAATGCTGAATCGTT
>DATHVL010000347.1:0-2715 GCA_035461325.1 Pyrinomonadaceae bacterium | reverse complement strand
TTTTTATTTTCGAGATTACGGCGAGCGACCGGGAACGTACCAAGAAACCCGTCGTCGTAATGTGGTTCCTATCCGGGAAGAACGCCAAGCCGATCATCGAATACTACAACGGTCGATTCGCCCGCGGAGTCCGCCTTGTAGCCCACGGCCGCTGGGAGTGGGACGGAAAGCGGAATACCTTCGTGCTCAAGGTGAACAAGCCGGACGAACTTGAGGTACTACCCGCCGAGGACGATCCGGAATCGTTCGGCCTGTTAAAAGGCACCGATGCATTCGATACCGCTGCCGCGCCGGCACTCGCTGCCACCGATTCAGAGTCGCTCGACGAAGACCGCGAAAGCCCCGAGTTCGCGACGGTGCACACCGCACGTTCGGTACCTGTATATCGCAAACTCGGCCGGTTTCAGACGACACGGCTCCGCGAGATAATTTACGCAGTTCTCGATCGGGTCGACGGCAAATCGGTCCCTGAGACCTTACCGGCTCAGCTATTAAAGGACGAGGAATTGATCAGCCGATCCGACGCCCTTCGCCAGGTACACTTTCCTCCTGAGGATGTCCCCGTCGCTGATTACGAACGCTTCCGCTCCCCTGCCCAAAAGCGTTTGATATTTGAAGAATTTTTCGGGCTGAGCTACGCCCTGCGGCTTTTAAAAGGCGAGCGTCAGAAAGAGCCAAAGGGCACCGTCATCGAGATCAGCGATACGTTCAAAAAGCGAGCCGCCTCGCTGCTGCCCTTCAAACTCACCGGAGCTCAGCAAAGAGTGATCAGGGCGATCCTCGCCGATATGACATCCGATTCCCCAATGAACCGTTTGATCCAGGGCGACGTCGGCAGCGGCAAGACGATCGTCGCATTCATCGCGATGTTTGCCGCGGCTGAGAATGGCTATCAGGCGGCACTGATGGCACCGACAGAGATCCTCGCGGAACAGCATTTTCGCAACGCGGAAAAATTCTTCGAGGGGACGTCCTACCGATGCGTGCTACTGAGCGGCAGCCTCCGTGCCGCCGAGAAACGTCGTGCCCATGCCGCGATCGCCACAGGCGAGGCGTCTATCGTGATCGGCACCCATGCAGTGATTCAGGACGCCGTCCAATTTGAAAACCTCGGGCTCGCCGTCATCGACGAGCAGCACCGCTTCGGCGTTCTTCAGCGTGCGGCATTAAAAAAGCTAGGCTTCAATCCCGATGTTTTGGTAATGAGCGCCACGCCTATTCCGCGTTCGCTTGCGATGACGGTGTACGGCGACCTCGACGTCTCGATCATCGATGAGATGCCGCCGGGCCGCACCCCGGTCAAGACCGTCGTGGTCGGTGAAGATAAGCGCCTCGGTGTATATAAGGGAATCGAACGCGAGATCGCCCTTGGCAGGCAGGTATACGTCGTATACCCGCTTATAGATGAATCGGCAAAGCTCGACCTCAAAGCTGCGACCGCGATGTTTGAGGAGCTTCGCGACCGCATATTCCCAAAACGCCGCGTCGGATTGCTCCACGGCAAAATGAAGCCGGATGAGAAGGACGCGATGATGGCCCGATTCGTTTCAGGCGAACTGGATATCATGGTGTCAACTACCGTCATCGAGGTCGGCGTCGATGTCTCGAACGCTTCGGTCATGGTCATCGAGCACGCCGAGCGTTTCGGTTTGTCGCAATTGCATCAGCTTCGGGGTCGTGTCGGCAGGGGTGCCGAGCAAAGTTACTGCATACTTCTAACCGGCGACAAAAAGACTGCGTATGCCCGTGAACGCCTTGGAATAATGGAAGAGACAAGCGACGGGTTTAAGATCGCCGAGAAAGATCTCGAACTTCGCGGTCAAGGCGAGATCCTCGGTACCCGTCAATCGGGCATTCAAATGTTCCGCATTGCCAATATCATCCGCGACCTCGAACTGCTTGAGGCCGCCCGAACCCAAGCAGAGCGTTACCTCTCCGACAAACGGCTTTCGGCTGAGGCTGCACTCCTCACCGAGCGCATTCGTTCAGATGCACGATATCAACTCGCCGGCATCGGTTAGCTTCGGTCCGAGCTCGGTCGCGTAATTCGCGAGGCAGCGACTATAATGACCCAATGCGAATAATCGCAGGCGAATACCGCGGCAGGGTACTCAAAAGCCCGCCCGACAATCGAACCCGCCCCACAAGCGACCGCTTGCGCGAGACGCTTTTCAACGTCCTGGCACCGGATATTTCGCCGGAAACACGGTTTTTGGACCTGTGCGCCGGCACCGGAGCCATAGGTATCGAGGCGATCTCTCGCGGCGCTGCTCACGTTACCTTCGTCGACAAGTCACGCCGAGCCTGTGCTCTGATCGAGGAAAATCTGGACACCCTCGAGATACCTGAACAGCAGACCGATGTACTCGCCCTCTCCGCCGAAAATTTCACCGGACGACAGCATGCACACGGTTGGGACATCGTGTTCTTCGACCCGCCTTACGCCACTGACTACTCCCTTGTTCTCTATGAGTTCGGAAAGGCCTCAGGCATGCTGCTGAATCCCGGAGGCGTACTGATAGTCGAGCATCATGCAAAGACCGCGATGCCGGATTTAGTCGGGCAGATGCGGCGTTGGCGCATCCTCAAACAGGGCGAGACCCGCCTGAGTTTCTACGAACGGAGCTAAGGCGGTGACCCGATGAATATTATCGTGTGGCTGGTGCTCTGCATCATTTGGGGCACCACATGGATCTTCATCAAATTCGGGCTCGA
>DATHVL010000346.1:0-2794 GCA_035461325.1 Pyrinomonadaceae bacterium | reverse complement strand
GATCGTCGTGGAAGAAGCTCTGCAAATGCGTGAGATAGAATGCGCGGTAATGGGAAACGACGATGCAAAGGCGAGCCGGCCGGGCGAGTATATCATTCGCGACAGTTCAAAGGCCTTCCTCGATTACACTGAAAAATACGCCGGCACGGGTAACAATGAATTCGTCGTTCCTGCCCCGATCTCGCCGGAACTCGAGGCCAAGATCCGCGAGATGGCGGTCGCAGCATTTAAAGCCATCGACGGAAGCGGCCTGGCGAGGGTCGATTTCTTTTTGCGTACGGATAACGGTATGCTGTTATTGAATGAAATAAATACGATGCCGGGATTGACCGATTCGTCGGGCTTTCCCAAAATGTGGGCCGGAAGCGGGATGCCGTTCTCAGAAGTGATCGATGAACTAATCGAACTCGCCATTGAACGCCACGCCGAGAAGTCCAGAAGCAAGACAACGTTTAACGATTAGCGAACAGGAGGAAGGGATATGTCAGTAGCAAAAAATATCGAGATAACATCCAGCTCCAACGTGAGTTTTGAAGACGCCATAAACGGCGGGATCGAACGAGCCTCACGAACCATTGATAACTTAAAAGGTGCGTGGATCAAGGAACAGAAAGTTAACATCGAAGCGGGAAAGGTTACAGAATACCGCGTGAATATGATCTTGACGTTCGTGCTGAGCGACGACAACGAATAACTATTTATCAGCCACGTAGCCCTTTCGGGTGCGGATGGTCAAGCCGGGGCGTGACACTCTTAATTCGAGGTCACGCCATTTTCCATCCTTTTTTTCGATCTTAGGGTTGTACCCGAGCGTGTATTGAACCCCGAGTTCCTCGACAATATCTCCGAACGCATCTCTCATTCTGGCACCGCCGGGCGTATCAACAAACGTACCGCCGCTGCGGTCGGCAAAGTTCTTTAAGACCGCGCGATTCTGCTGTTTACCGGGTGAGTTTATCGGGGCCATATCTACCGAATAGATCACGGCGTTGACGGCCATCGCCGCCTTTAGTGCACGAGACGCAGAGCGGCCGCTCTGCGTATCCGCCCCATCCGACAGGACAACGATCGCCCGCCGAGCCTCAGGCCGTTCACCGAGAAGTTCAGCGGCTTTATAGATGGCATCGTTAAGCGAGGTCATACCGTCCGAACGCAGATCGAACAGCCTGCCCGTGACATCGCGGCTATTCGAGAAATCCTGAACCATTTGCACTTTTGAATCGAAATTGTAGATAGCCGCCGAGTCGGAACTCCGAAGCCCGTTCAGAAAATTAATAGCGGCTGATCTGGCCAGGGTCACATTGCTGCCCATGCTTCCCGATGTATCGATCAGTATCACCGCAGCGAATGGCGTCTCTTCGGCCTGAAAAAACTCGATTTCCTGCTTGACGCCGTTCTCGAAGATCGAAAATTCAGAGCGGTTTATTCCGGAAATGTGCCGCCCCGCAGCGTCGGTGATGCGTGCGTTGAGAATAACGACAGAGGAGTCCACGCTGATCACCTCGCCCGTATCGTCTTGCGCAGCTAACGGCGGAGTGCTCGCGATCAAGATCAAAACAAATACGAGCAAACTAAGTTTAGGCATTGAACTATCTGGCGAAACGAAGGAATCGGGCAAGCCGGATCACGGAATTGGAACTCTGGATCGCGACGACGGAAATGCTGAATCGGGAGCCCTTTTCGAGTTCGGAAACTAGCGTGCGCGTGGCCTCCGTAAGGTAACCTACCGCTTCTTTAATGGTGCCCGGTTTACTTGGTTCCTCGGCTTCGTCGTTTCCTCCGCCAAGGTCTTTCCGGATCTGCGAAGCAAGTCGTTCCAGTTCACTAAGCTTCTTCTTGTCGGCGGCACTCAGGACCTGTTTGTCGGCCAGTGATAACTCGAGCTCGTCGGCGAGCTTCCTTGCCTGTTCCCCTCGCTCGATCATCTCTTCATGGTCCTTTCTTGCCTTAGCGATCTGTTTCTTGGTCAGCATTTCACGGGCGGCGCGTGGAATATCCTGTCGCCGAGTGCCGGGAAATGGAAGCGGGTTGTTGGAAGCGTCGACCTGTGCTGCCGCAGAAACCGCCGCTCCTAAACAAAAGGCGGCGACAAGTCCAAATTTGATCAGTGTGATCATAGGGGGTCAACGACGTCTTGAACCGGATCAGGCGAAACGCCTGTCACAGCTTCAACAAGTTTTGCAAGAAACTCATCCTCTGCACGGCCTGAACTGGGAACGGTGGTCCACTGTGAGAACAGTCCATTTCCGGAGCGACCTTCGACCTTTGCGTTGACGGAAACATTATTTCGTATGCCGTCGATAGGCTGAACTTCGATGATCAGGCTGTATTGGGCCTGTGACCACGCTTCGTCGGCGTACTGGATAATACCGTACCGCTTGATCTCGGCAGATGCGATAACGGGCCCGCGGCCGAATACGAAAGGCTGCGTCACGATTATACCTTCCGCCGGCCGCGAAGATTCCTCATCGACGATGATCTTGTTTTCCCGAAGGACGGTCTGAACGATGTTTATCAGAACATCCCGGCGGCCGTTCAACTGGTAGGGATTGGCTAACGATTCACGCGTCCGGGTCTTGCCTTTGCCCCAGTCGATCGTCCTTGCCGAATCGGTAGACCTCGGGGTTGTCTTGTTCGCATCGTCCCTGATCTTTTGCGTCTGGTTGTCAACACCTTTTTGCGAGAAGGCCGCGGGGGCCAAAGCGACGAGCACGGCCAAAACTGTTAATACATTTTTCATAATAGTGGGCGTTGTGCCGGCCCGTGATTTGAATATACCCGAAAAGCGTTTCGA
>DATHVL010000345.1:0-2689 GCA_035461325.1 Pyrinomonadaceae bacterium | reverse complement strand
TCGATCTGCCGCAGCGTGCCGTCAACGTCGGTCGTGTCAGTCTTCGTCATCGACTGCACAGCAACCGGCGCCCCACCCCCGATCTGCACATCCCGCACCATCACCGGTCTGCTTACTCGCTTCATGCTCATTTATCTTTGTTCGGCGAACTCAACGACTCGATAGACTCGACAGACTTGATAGACCTGATCAACTCGCTAAAAGAACCTCGATATATCCAAGAACAGCGTAAACACCATCAACAGCAGGATTATTCCCAGCCCCGCCATCTGTATCTTCTCGCGCCACGCCATCGAAAGCGTCGCACCGAACCACGACAAAACCTTTTCGATCCCCAGCACCATTATCTGCCCACCGTCCAATAGCGGTATCGGCAGCAAATTAAAGATCCCCAGATTGAGGCTGATCAGTCCGAGAATAAAAAGCAGCCCGCCAAAGCCCGCCTCGGTAACGACGGTCGCGATAATGGAAACAATGCCGACCGGGCCGGCAAGCCCCGCATCCTTTACGGACCGCTCTCCCGAAAATAGCTGCCCAAATACCCGGCCCGTCAGCCGTAGGATCTCAAGATTCGTATTCGCCGCATAGGCCGCCGCTCCCGCTATGCCCACAGGCTCACGAGTCGTGATGTTCGCCGTATTAAACCCGATCCCTATGCGGTAAACGCCGTCGTTATCCAGCCTCGCCGCTGTCGTTATCTGCTGAGGTTCGCCATTGCGCTCGATCGTCAAAACCGCCGGAGCGTCCTTGTTGTCGCGGATCTGCTGGGTCAGGTCCATCCGGTTGCGAACCGTAGTGCCGTTAAACGCGATCAGCCTGTCGCCCTTTTCCAACCCCGATGCCGCCGCCGGCCCGCCTTCGATGATCGTCCCGACCTCAATGGGCTCGACGCCGGTATCCGGCATCAGCCCCAGGTCACCGACGATGTTGCCTTCAATATCGCGCCGGTCCGGCGTGATCGTCAGCGGCATCTGCTGTCCGCCGCGATCGACCGTTATTGGCAGCGGGCGTTCGGGCGAGATGCGAGAGTCGTTCGAAACACGTTCCCACGTCGGATTCTCCATCCCGTCGAATGAAACGATCCTGTCCCCCGGCTGGATGCCGGCCCTCGCCGCGGCACCCTCCGGAGCCACCATTCCCACGATCGGCGCCGGCATCGACGGCACGCCGTAAAGCACAGCGGCCCCGAAAGGGATAGCCAGTGCAAGCAGTATGTTCATAAACGGCCCGCCGACCATCACCAGAAACTTCTGCCATCGCGGACGCAGTTCGTAAAGCTCAGACTCCGGGACCTTCTCTTCGTCCGACGCACCGCCCTCAAGCGGTGCCGTCACCTCATCGCCATACAGCTTTACATAAGCACCCAATGGGATCGCCGAAATGCGGTAATCCGTGTGGCCGCGCTTAAAGCCCCAGATCCTTGGCCCCAAGCCAAAGAACGAGTAAGCCTCGACCCTCATTCCGAACATCTTCGCCACGATAAAGTGGCCAAATTCATGTATGTTGATCGCGACGCCGAGTACAAATACGACTGCTAAAATGACAATTATAATTTCCCACATAAGTATAGATTGGTCGCCTGCCGCGGCCCGTAGAGATCACTGCAAAAGCACCGATTCTTAGACCCAATATCGCCCGGCGCCGTTGTAAGTAATTGCATTTCGATCACGCTGCCGTGACCGTCACGCCCAGCTTCATTATAGCGCGGCCCCGTGCCCATTCATCCGCGGCCGATACGGCCTCGAGCGAATCCGCCGGCCCCGCCACGTGCTCGTCCATAACCGCATTGTTAACGCGGGCTATCTCATCCAGCCGTATCTTCTCGTCCAGAAACGCCTGCACCGTCACCTCATTTGCCGCATTCAGCACCGCCGGCATCGTCCCCCCGGCTCGCAATGCTCGGTAAGCGAGTTCGAGGCACGGGAATCGTTCCATATCCGGCTCTTCGAACGTAAGCTCCCCCATTGCCGCCAGATCAAGCCGCCCGCTGCACCCCGCCTGCCTATCCGGATACGTCAGCGCATACTGTATCGGGTGCTTCATATCCGTCGCACCGAGCTGTGCGATCACCGAACCGTCCACCATCTCGACCATCGAGTGCACAACCGACTGCGGATGCACGATCACCGATATCTGGTCCGCGTCGAGCCCGAAAAGCCATCGTGCCTCGATCACCTCCAGTCCCTTGTTCATCAGCGTCGCCGAATCGATCGTGATCTTCTCGCCCATCTTCCAATTCGGATGATTGAGCGCCTCCTTACGCGTTGCCCTCGCGATCTCCTCTTTTGTCTTCGCCCTGAATGGGCCGCCGGATGCGGTCAGGATGATCCGTTTAACTTCGCCCATCCTCTCGCCACGCAAACATTGGTGTATCGCGTTGTGCTCGCTGTCAACGGGCAATATCTCCGCGCCCGATGCCTCCGCCGCACGCGTCATTATCTCGCCCGCGATAACCAGCGTTTCCTTGTTGGCAAGCGCTATCCGTTTCCCCGCCTCTATAGCCCGCAGAGTCGGGATAAAACCGACGGCTCCGACCGTCGCCGACACCACCGTTTCCGCCCCGGGATGCTCCGCAACGGAAATTAATCCCGCCTCTCCCGTCTCGATCTTTGGCAAAGCTGCCTTACGTGCAGAAAGTTCCCGCTCAAGCTCCAGTGCGCAGATTTCGTCACTGCATGACACCAAATCG